>VGBY01000024.1 GCA_016870295.1 Actinomycetota bacterium | reverse complement strand
TTGGTGAAGTGGTCGCGCTCGCGCTCCAGTTGGGGCGCCACCTTCGGTCTCGCGTGCTGTGCCATCGAGATGATGGGCACGGGTGCACCGCACTACGACATCGCACGCTTCGGCATGGAAGTGTTCCGCGCCTCGCCGCGCCAGGCCGACATCATGATCGTTGCGGGCCGTGTCAGTCAGAAGATGGCACCCGTACTGCGCCAGGTGTACGACCAGATGATGGAGCCGAAGTGGGTCATCTCGATGGGCGTGTGCGCATCGAGTGGTGGCATGTTCAACAATTACGCGATCGTGCAGGGCGTCGACCAGATCGTGCCGGTCGACGTGTACGCACCCGGCTGCCCGCCGACGCCAGAGACGCTGATCCATGCGATCGAAACCTTGCACCAACTCATCGAAGATGGCGAGATCATGCGCCGCCGTGCCGAGTCGGGCGCGGGCGCCAACGTGCACATCCAGGAGATTCCAGCCGGCATCACCACGCCCGTCACGCTGGATCGCAGGTAACGCTCGTGGCTACCACGCTCGACCTGCCAGGCGTCGTCGCCCATGAGTCGCACGGTCAGCGAGTGCTGTTCGTCGAGAAGACAACGTATCTCGCGGCGGTCACCGCACTGTACGACGCCGGGTTCACGATGTGCGTCGACTTGACGGCGGTCGACTACCTCGCCCACGCGTCGCGGGTGGTGCCCGATGGCGTCGTCGCCCAACGATTCGAAGTCGTGGTCAATCTGCTGTCGCTGGCGAACCGCGAACGCGTGCGCCTGCGCGTGCAGGTGGGCGACGGCGAGTCGGTTGCGTCGTTGTTCGACGTGCACCCGAGCACCGAGGCGATGGAACGCGAAGTATTCGACATGTTCGGTGTGCGATTCGATGGTCACCCCGATTTGACGCGCATCCTCATGCCCGAAGATTGGGACGGCCACCCATTGCGCAAGGACTACGCGCAGGGGCGCATCCCCGTGCAGTTCAAAGGGGCGGCGTCATGACGACGATCGTCTCGGCGGGCGCCGCAACCAGCGAAGGCGGCCAAGAACTCAGGCCACGTGGCGAGATTTCCCAGAAGGCCCTGATGCGCGAGGCGGGTGCGGTGTTACGGCTCAGCGAATCCGCCGCCGCGGCCCTGTCGGATGTGGTGAGCGACGTCGACGAAGACCAGTCGATGATCATCAACATGGGCCCGCAACACCCGAGCACGCACGGCGTGTTGCGCCTGATGCTGGAGTTGCAGGGCGAAACCGTGCTGCGTTGCAAACCGGTGATCGGTTACCTGCACACCGGGATGGAAAAGACCGGCGAGTCGCTCACGTATCTGCAAGGCGGCACCAACGTGACGCGCATGGATTACCTCTCGCCGCTCAACAACGAACTCGTCTTCTCCATGGCGACGGAAAAACTGCTCGGCATCGACGGCGAAATTCCCGAACGCGCACAGTGGATGCGCATGCTGCTCTCCGAACTCAACCGCATGAGCAGCCACCTGCTCTTTCTCGCAACGAACGGAATGGATCTCGGTGCCGTGTCGATGATGCTCTATGGCTGGCGCGAGCGCGAAGAGGTGCTGCGTTTCTTCCAGAAGGTCACCGGCTTGCGCATGAACCACAACTTCATCCGCCCTGGTGGTCTCGCCGCCGACTTGCCCGCCGGTTGGCGTGACGACGTGTTGCATCTGCTTGAGATGTTGCCCGACCGCCTCGCCGAATACGAGATTTTGATGACGGGTCAGCCAATCTGGCGTGAGCGTCTGCAGGGTGTTGGTGTCATCACGCAGAGTGAGGCGATCGCATTGGCGGCCACCGGGCCGATCCTGCGCTCCACCGGGCTCGCGTGGGATTTGCGTCGTGACCTGCCGTATCTCAAGTACCGCGAGGTGGAATTCGATGTCGTTGTCGGTGCGCACGGCGATGCGTACGACCGCTATGCAATTCGGCTGCAGGAGATTCGTGAGTCGATGCGCATCGTGCGCCAGATTCTCGACAAGATGCCAAGCGGCGACTACCGCATCCAGAACAAGAAGGTCACACCACCACCGCGCGGTCGCATCGACGAGTCGATGGAGGCGTTGATCCACCATTTCAAGATCTTCACCGAAGGGTTCAAAGTGCCCGAAGGCGAGGTGTACGTCGCCATCGAATCACCGCGTGGAGAAATCGGTTGCTACATCGCCAGCGACGGCTCATCGGTGCCGTACCGCATGCACGTGCGGGCGCCGAGTTTTGTCAACGTGCAATGCCTGCCGCACATGATGCGCGGCGGTCTCGTCGCGGATGCGGTGGCCGTGATTTCGTCGATCGACCCGGTGTTGGGGGAGGTCGACCGATGAGCCGCCTCACCGACGAGCGCGTCAAGACCGCACAGGAGATCATCGGCCGCTTTCCGCGCAAGAAGTCGGCGTTGATTCCGTTGCTGCACCTCGCCCAAGAACAAGACGGCTACGTCGCGCAAGATGCGATGGTGCACATCGCCGAGTTGCTCGACCTCGCGCCAGCCGAGGTGTACGGCACGGCGAGCTTCTACGAGATGTTCAAGTTCCATCCGGTCGGCAAGTACTGCATCAACGTCTGCACCAACATCTCTTGCCAGTTGGTGGGGGCGTGGAACTTGTTGCATCACGCCGAAGAACATCTCGGCATCAAATCAGGCGGCACCACCGATGACGGACTGTTCTCTATCGAAGACGTCGAGTGCATCGCGGCCTGCACCGAAGCACCGGCCCTGCAGGTGAACTACCGCTATCGCTACAAGGTGACCCCGGAAGCATTCGACGCAATGATCACCGATTTGCAGAACGGCAAGCTCACCGGCGAAGTTCCGCCGCACGGCACGCTGGCCACCGTGCGTCAAGAGACCACTACGGCGTGGAGCAATCGTGGCAGCGAAGCACAGGCACAGGTGGATGCCCGATGAGTGTTCCGACCGGTCCGCGCATCATCACGTCGCGCTTCGACGTCGCCGACGGGCACACGTACGCGGGCTACGTGCGCACCGGCGGATACGCATCGCTGCGCAAGGCCCTGTCGTCGATGACACCGCAGCAAGTGCACGACGAAGTGAAGGCCGCTGAGATCCAGGGTCGCGGTGGCGCTGGGTTTCCGGCCGGCACGAAGTGGGGTTTCCTACCCGCCGATGTGCACCCGCGCTACCTGGTGATCAACGGCGACGAGAGCGAGCCGGGCACGTACAAAGACCGCATGCTGATGGAGCTCGACCCGCACCAACTCATCGAAGGCATCGTGATCGCCTGCTACGCGTTGAATGCTGCGCAGGCATTTTTGTACGTGCGCGGCGAGATGGCACTCGCGCAAGAACGTCTCGCCCAGGCGTTGAACGAGGCCTATGCCAACAACATGGTCGGCAAGAACATCTGCGGCAGCAACTTCTCCGTCGACGTGACGCTCACGTGGGGTGCCGGCGCCTACATCGTCGGTGAAGAGACCGCGCTCATCGAGAGCCTCGAAGGCGAACGCGGCATGCCGCGATTGAAGCCGCCGTTCTTCCCGGCGGTGAAGGGTCTGTACATGCAGCCAACGATCGTGAACAACGTCGAGACGTTGGCCAACGTGCCGTACATCGTGGGCAAGGGTGGCAGCGAGTTCAAGTCACTCGGCGCACCAACCTCCACGGGCATGCGCATGTTCGCCGTGAGTGGTCATGTCAACAAGCCGGGTGTGTTCGAAGTGCCGAACGGCGTGACGACGTTCCGGATGTTGTTCGAGGCACCCGAGTATTGCGGCGGCGTGCGCAATGGCGGCAAGGTGAAGGCGTTCATCCCTGGCGGCGCTTCGGCGATGTGGTTCTTCCCCGAGCATCTCGACATGGCGCTCGACAAACCCACCGTCGACAAGGCCGGCTCGATGCTCGGTTCGGGGGCCATCGTCGTTATGGATGACACCACTGACATGGTCGCTGCGTGCTGGCGCATCGTGCGCTTTTTTGCCCGCGAGTCGTGCGGCAAGTGCACGCCATGCCGTGAAGGCACCACGTGGTTGGAGCGCGTGCTGAAGCGAATGCTCGATGGGCACGGTCGCCCCGAAGACATTGACTTGTTGTTTGAAGTGAGCGAGAGCATCAGCCCAGGTATTGCCTGGCCGCCGCGCCAGACTACGATCTGTCCGCTCGGCCCGTCGGCGGTGTCGCCGATCGCGTCGGCGGTGCGCCGCTTCCGCCACGAGTTCGAGCACTACATCGAGCACGGTCGGCCAATCAACGGCGTGGAGTCCCCGTTCCATGCGAACGCGGTGAGCCACGCGTAAGAAGATATTTCGTGACTGATACCGCCGCGCCAAAGACCACCGCGCCGGCGACCGCTGCGCCAAAGACCACCGTCAGCGTCACCATCAACGGTCGTGCCGTCGAGGCCAAGCCCGGTCAATTGTTGATCGATGCCTGCGAGCATTCGGGCGCGTTCGTTCCGCACTTCTGTTATCACCCGCGCATGTCGCCGGTCGGCATGTGCCGTCAGTGCATCGTCGAGGTGGAGGGACCGCGCGGCAAGGCACTCGTCGTGTCGTGCATGACGCCAGTCGCCGAAGGCCAAGTGGTGTCGACCACATCCGAGCCGGCCAAACGCGCGCAAGAAGGCGTGCTCGAGTTGCTGCTCGCCAACCATCCGCTCGACTGCCCGGTGTGCGACAAGGGAGGCGAGTGCCCGCTGCAGGATCAGGCGTTCTCGCACGGCCCCGGCGAGAGTCGCTACGTAGAAGAAAAGCGGCACTACGAAAAGCCGATTCCAATCAGCGACCTGGTGTATCTCGACCGCGAGCGTTGCATCTTGTGCGACCGCTGCACGCGCTTTGCCAGCGAGGTGGCCGGCGATCCGCTCATTTCCTTCACGAGTCGTGGCAACAACACGCAGGTGATGACCTTCCCCGACGAACCCTTCAGTTCGTATTTCTCCGGCAACACGGTGCAGATCTGCCCGGTCGGTGCATTGACGGCGTCGCCGTACCGATTCAAGGCCCGCCCGTGGGACCTTGAACAGGTGGAAACGACCTGCACCACGTGCAGCGTCGGCTGCCGCACGGTGGTGCAGAGCAGTCGCGATGAAATCGTGAGATACCAAGGCGTCGACGTCGAGTCGGTGAACTGGGGTTGGCTGTGCGACCGTGGTCGTTTCAACTTCGAGTCGGTGAACTCCAAGAACCGCATCGGCACACCACTCGTACGCAAAGACGGCTCGCTCACCGAAACCACGTGGGCTTCGGCACTCGATGCCGCTGGTCGCACGCTGCGCGTGGTGATCAACGACAAAGGTGCGGGTGCGGTCGGCATCATCGGTGGCGCACGTGGCACCAACGAAGATGCGTATGCCTGGGCCCGATTCGCAGACGCGCTCGGCATTACCGCGCGTGACGCGCAACTCGGCGACGGTCTTCCCGCAGAAGTGTTCTCCCTGCCGCAGGCCACCATCGCCGAAACCTGCGCGTCGTCGACGATCATCCTCTTGGCTCCAGACCTCAAGGAAGAACTGCCGGTGCTCTACCTGCGCCTGCGTGACGCTGCCGAGAAGCGCAAGACACGCATCATCGAGTTTTCGTCGCGCGCCAGCGGCTTGTCGGATTACGCGTGGAAGTCGATCCGCCACGAACCCGGTGATCAGCCGCGCGTGGTGAGCGAGGCGCTCGCTTCGGCGGAGATTGCGGCGCAATTGGCACGCGGCAACGTCACCGTGGTCGTCGGTCGCGGAAATCTCGCCGAGTCGCCGGAGTTCGCGCTGCTCGCGGTTGGTGCCGTTATGAACGCCAAGCCCGATACGCGCGTCTTGCCGGTGGTGCGTCGCGGCAATGTGCGCGGGGCAGCAACGGCAGGGTTGTCGCCAAGTGCAGGCGGCGACACCAATTCGATTCTTGCGGCCGCTGCCGCCGGCAAGGTCGAGTGCATCGTGCTGCTTGGCGCCGACCCGCTCGTTGATATGCCCGACGCAGATCTTGCCCGTCGTGCCTTCGCCAGCGTGAAGCACATCATCGCCGTCGACACGTTCGTCACCGAATCGGCGCGTCACGCCGAGGTGTTCTTGCCGGCGGCTGCGTATGCAGAGAAAGTCGGCACCACGACGAATTGCGAAGGTCGTATCAGCGACATCGCCCAGAAGATCACGACGGCCGGCACCGCCCGACCTGATTGGATGATCGCCGCCGAGTTGGCGCTCGAACTCGGCACGGATCTCGGCATCAGTTCGTACGCCGAGTTGCATGATGCGATGACCGCCAATGTGCCGGCTTTTTCCCCGGCGGCAGATGCCAAAGCGGTGCGTCACGAAGGTGTCGTCGCGGTGCATCCGTCGCCCGTGCGTATCACCGCGACACCGAAGGCCGCGGCGCCACGACTCAGCCATCACTTCCGCCTGCTCGTTTCGCGCGTGCTCTACGACCGCGCGACCGGCACCGCTGAGAGCCCGTCGCTCGCTCCACTCGCCCGTGATGCCGCGGTGCACTTGCACCCCGGCGACGCGCAGCGACTCGGTGTGCCAGCCGGTGCCGATGTGCGTATCGCGGCCAACGGCGCAGCGGTCGTGCTGCCCGTGGTGCTCGATGACTCCGTCGCGCGCGGCGTGGCGTTCGTGCCGTTCAACCAACGGGGTAGCGACATTCGGCAAGTGATTCGCCACGATGTACCGGTGACCGACGCAGTGGTGGAGGCGGTGTGATGCTGCCGCGCGATCTCTCGTCGCATGTCGGTGCGCCGTCGCTGCGCCCGATGCTCGACCCGGCACTCGAGGGTGATCTGTTGTGGGCACCGCTCGTAATCGTGATCCTGAAGGTGCTCGTCGTGTTCGTGGTCGGTCTCGTCGCGACGATGCTCATGGTGTGGTTCGAACGCAAGGTCGTCGCCGGAATGCAGAACCGCATCGGGCCGAACAAGGCCGGCCCCTACGGCCTGCTGCAGACTCTCGCCGACGGCATCAAGTTGTTCTTCAAAGAAGACCTGCTGCCGCGCCGTTCGGACCGTTTCGTCTTTGCGCTGGCGCCGTTCCTTTCGTTCGTGCCGGCGTTCCTGTCGTTTGCCATCATCCCGCTCGGCGGTGACTACCGCGACGGCAACGACGGCATCGTCACATGGTTCGGCATCGAAACCCGCGTGCAGTTGGCCGATCCGCACGTGGGTGTGTTGTTTGCCCTCGCCATTTCGTCGATTGCGGTCTACGGCATCATGTTGGCGGGTTGGTCGAGTGGGTCGAAGTACCCGCTGCTCGGCTCGGTGCGTGCATCAGCACAGATGGTGAGTTACGAGGCCGCACTCGGGTTGTCGTTGGCGAGCGTGTTATTGATCGCCGGCACCATGTCAACGAGCGGCATCGTCGGAGCACAGGCGACACTCACCGACTGGAACGTCGTCGCCACCGGTGTGGTGCCGTTCATCATCTTCCTCATCGCCGCCACCGCAGAACTCAATCGACCGCCGTTCGACCTCGTCGAGGCCGAGCAAGAACTCGTCGGCGGCTTCAACACGGAGTACTCCTCGATTCGCTTTGCGCTCTTCTATCTCGCTGAGTTCATGAACACCGTCACCATGTCGGCGCTCATCGTCACGCTGTTCTTTGGTGGGCCGCAACCAATCTCCTTCAATGGTTTCACGCTCGACATCCCGTTCGTACCGAATGCCCTCGAGGGCACCGTGTGGCTGCTGCTCAAGGTGCTGGTGTTCCTCTATACCTACGTCTGGTTCCGCGCCACGTTGCCGCGGTTGCGCTACGACCAACTGATGAACTTCGGGTGGAAGGTGCTGATCCCTGCCTCGCTCGCCTGGTTCTTGCTGCTCGCAGCACAGCGCCTTGCCCGCGACGAGGGTTGGAACGTGTTCGTCACCACAGCGATCGCCGTCGTCGTGCTCGCCGGGTGTTACATGCTGATGCAGGCTGCGTTCGCTGTGAGCAACAAGACTCGTGAATCGCAAGGAGCACAGTTCTAAATGGGTTACCTCGGAGGATTCCTCGTCACGATGCGCCAACACGGGCGCAAGAACCGTGTCACCACGCAGTACTCGGGTGGTCGGCTCTTCAAGCGCAAGAAGCGCAAGGCCCAGACGATGGACGAAAAGATCGACAAGCCCGAGCGTCTGCACGGTCGCCACGTGCTCAACCGTTACGAGGACGGCATGGAAAAGTGCATCGGCTGCGAACTGTGCGCTGCCGTATGCCCGGCCAAGTGCATTCATGTGCGCGGTGCCGACAACGACCCCGACAATCCAACATCTCCTGGTGAGCGATTCGGCTGGATCTACGAAATTAACTATCTCCGCTGCATCCACTGCGACCTCTGTGTCGAGGCGTGCCCGACTGAGGCGATCACCGAAACGAAACTGTTCGAGTTTTCGTTCACCAACCGCAAGGATGCGATCTACACGAAGAATGAATTGCTCGTCGGTGACGACGGCAAGCCCAAACATCTGCCGTGGGAAGACTGGCGACCCGGCGAAGACCAGCACACTTCGGCGTGGATGCGTGCTACCGCCCCTGCAGGCGACGCCAACTTCGTCGGGGTCGTGTCGTGGGCGGGAGAGCTGGGTTATGGCGTGCGTGATGCTGAGGCAGAGCAATCGACTGCCGATACCCAGACGACGGGTGATGCAAGAGATGCATCCGTTGCTGCACCGCGAGGTCACCAGTAACTCGCATGCAACTCGTGGTCTTTGTTCTCGCCAGTGCGATGATGCTCGTCGGTGCCGTCGGCGTGATCACGCGCCGCAATCCGGTGCACGCCGCCCTCTCGCTCGTGCTCACGTTGTTCGGTGTGGCGGTGCACTTCGTGGCGCTCGAGGCGTACTTCTTGGCGGCGGTGCAGATCATCGTGTACGCGGGGGCGATCGTCGTGCTCTTCCTCTTCGTGATCATGCTGCTCGGTGTCGACAAAGCCGAAGACCTGAAGACCGAACCGCTCGTCGCCCAGCGGTGGTTGGCCGGTGTTGCCGCGCTCGGCTTGCTCGGTCTCCTCGTCGTTGCCGTAGCCCGCGGTGCTGACATCCTCACCACGAGGTCGGAAGGTCTCGACACTGCGGCACCGAACGCAGGCGGCGATGCGAACATCCAGCAATTGGCCCGTTCGGTGTTCGGCGACTACGTCGTTGCCTTCGAACTCACGTCGGTGTTGCTCGTCGTGGCCGTCGTCGGCACGGTGATGCTCACCCGCAAGCGTGCAGCGGGGGAGGCGTGATGCCCGAGCCCACGACGCTCTCGTACTTGGTGGTTGCGGCTCTGCTCTTTGTGATTGGGGCATTCGGCGTGATGGTGCGACGCAACCCGTTGGTGATGTTCATGTGCATCGAGCTGATGCTGAATGCGGTGAACCTTTCGTTCGTGGCCCTGGCGCGCGAGTTGACCGACATCGACGGACAGTCGATCGTGTTCTTCGTGCTCGTGGTGGCCGCCGCCGAAGTGGTGGTTGGTCTTGGTCTCATCGTCGGCATCATGCGCAACCGTTCCTCGCTCACCGCCGACGACCTCGCGGAGTTGAAGGGCTGACACCGTGACCGATCTCGTCTGGTTGGTGCCGCTCTTGCCGCTCGTCGGTGGGCTCATCCTCGTGGTCTTCGGAGCGCGCATCGGTGAACCGCGCGCCGGTTGGCTCGCCACGCTGCTGACCGCTTCGTCGTTCGTCGTGACAGTGCTCGTCTATCTCGATCTGCTCGGGATGCCGGCGGAAGAGCGTTCGCATGTGGTGTCGCTCTTTTCCTGGATACCGGTCGGCTCGTTGCAGATTGACTTCGCCCTGCTGGCTGACCCGCTCAGCATCACGATGGCACTCTTCGTCACGGGCATCGGCTCGCTGATACATCTGTATGCGATCGGGTACATGCACGGCGACCCGAAGTTCTCCAAGTTCTTCTTGTACCTCAACCTCTTCGTCTTCTCGATGCTTGCCCTCGTTCTGGGCGAGAACTTGCTCGTCACCTTCCTCGGGTGGGAGGGCGTCGGCGCGTGCTCGTACTTCCTCATTTCGTTCTGGCACAACCGTGACAGCGCCGCCGTGGCGGGCAAGAAGGCCTTCGTCACCAATCGCATCGGCGACTGGGGCGTGATGACGGCGATGTTCGTTGCATTCTCCGCAGTTGGCTCGGTGTCGTACAAAGCCATCAACGAGGCTGCCCATGAGGGTGCCATTTCGCAGACGGCGATCTCCGCGATTGCAATCTTGTTGTTCGTCGGCGCGTGCGGCAAGAGCGCGCAACTGCCGTTGTACTTCTGGTTGCCCGACGCGATGGAGGGCCCGACTCCCGTGTCGGCATTGATCCACGCAGCGACGATGGTGACGGCGGGCGTTTTCCTCATGACCCGCGTCGGCCCGGTGCTCGCCGAGTCGTACGGCTGGGTGCCCGACACGATTGCCATCGTCGGTGCGGCAACGGCGCTGTTCGCAGCGACGATCGCGGTGGCGCAGCACGACATCAAACGTGTGCTCGCGTACTCCACCGTCTCGCAACTCGGCTTCATGTTCCTCGCCATCGGCAGCGGTGCCTATGTGGCGGCGATCTTCCACATGGTGACGCACGCGTTCTTCAAGGCGCTGCTCTTCCTCGGCTCGGGTTCGGTGATTCACGGCATGCACCACGAGCAAGACATGCGCAAGATGGGAGCCCTGCGCGCGGCGATGCCCGTGACGGCATTTACCTTCATCATCGGCTGGTTGGCGATCGCCGGTGTGCCGCCGTTCGCCGGTTTCTGGTCGAAGGATGAAATCTTGCTCTATGTGTATGCCGACAACCGATTGCTGTACGTCGTCGGAATGGTGACGGCGTTGCTCACCGCGTATTACATGACGCGACAGGTGATTCTCGTCTTCTTCGGGGAAGCGCGCTGGCACGACGCAGCCGGCGAGCACGGTGCACACGGCGACTTCCGCCCGCACGAGAGCCCGAAGGTGATGTTGATTCCACTCGTCGTGTTGTCGGTGTTGTCGGTGGTTGGTGGCGGCATGCAGTTGCCGTTCAGCAAAG
>VGBY01000023.1 GCA_016870295.1 Actinomycetota bacterium | reverse complement strand
GAGTGCCAGCAAAGTATTCGTCCATCTTCGTTATGTCTGCCTGCTCCGTCGAATAGAAGTAGTCGGAGCCAAAGACCAACTTGCGCGGCACGACTCGACCGGGAACACCCTCGTTCTTTCCGAGTTGTTCCCACTCGGCGCTGGTCCACTCTGCTGGTGGTCGCTTAGCCATCCGCGTCCGGTGCTCCGCGAGTTGCACGGGAAGCTGCACGCCGATGTCGAACACCACGGGCCGGTGACCGACTTTCAGTAATGCACGAATCGCTCCGACAGCCGCGAGGCCGGAGCCGACGACGATGACCCTCACGACGAGGGCGCGAGTTCTCGAATTGCGACTGCCATTCTCTCCAACTCCGATTTACGAAGCTGGTGATAGCAAGGAAGATAGACGCCGAGGTCGTACAAACGTCGAGCCCACGGCGTTGCTCGCTGACCGGGATACCGGGGAAGATCAGTCAGCAAGACCAAACTCGTGGTCGCGCAGTCGACGCCGTGGGCAGCAAGTGCTTCGCGGGCTCGCGGGAAGTCGCGCACATACACGATGAACTGCCAATACACATGGTGCTGACCAGGCTCGCCGAACGGTCGGTCGGTAACGCCAGAAGAGGCAACGACGTGGTCGATGGCTGAGCGCCGCAACGCGTCGCGTGCCGTCACACGCGGGAGCTCGGAGAGCGCGACTTGTGCCTGCACCGACGTGTACCGACGGAACCATGCGTCGGGCAGGTTCGCCAAGGGCTCGGTGCTGCGCGCACCTGTAAACCGTCCAACCGCTTTCTTCGAAAACTTTGTCGCCATCCGGAGCGTCGGATACGTGACGAGTGCGAAGAGCATCCTCGATGACGCCAGATTTCGTACAAAGTTGCGAGTGATGCTCTTTAGTAGATCGGTGCGACGTGCTCGACGCAGCTCGTTCTGCCGACGACGTAATCCGGCAATCAGTCTGGCGTCATTCGCGAGTGCGTATCCTCCGCCAAACGTATCGAAGGTCTTCACTGACGAAGCGCTGTACACGGCAACATCACCGAAGGTGCCGATCTTTCGCCCATTGAACTCTCCGTTCAGGCACTGAGAGAAGTCTTCAATGATGAACACATCGTGCTCGCGGAGTATTCGTACTAATCGATCGACATTCGGTACGAGACCGAACAAATAGGTGAGCACGGCGACCGCGGGCCTGGTCTTGACGACTTCCGCGAGTTCACGTTCATCAAAGCAGGCGGTTGTCGGGTCAATGTCAACAAAGACGGGCTCGTGACCGAGATGAACGATCACATCAAGAATTGGTTTGATGGTGATGGGAGGCATGATGACCCGGCTGCCGGGCGGGAGGTTGAGTTCCTGAATCGTCGCCCAGATAGCGGTTCGCGCAAAGGGAAAAGTGATGCACTCCGTGCGCCCAATATGGGCGGCAAACTTCTGCTCGGCACGGCGAATGATCGTTTCGTTCTCTAACGGCGCGACCAGCGCCCGCATCAGCCAGCCAGCCTCACTACGCACCGTGTGCGAGATTCGCCCTCGCGAAATCGGCAATGCCATTAACCAGCGAGCCTAATGATGTGCACGGCGTGCGTACCGTGCTAACTCCCGTGCGGGTTCAGACCGAGACGGGGTTGTGCTGCGACGACGACTGCCCGCGCATCTGCTCGTGATAGCCGAGAATCTGCAGTTCGACTCCGAGGTCAACGTTGCGCACCGCCACACCCTTGGGGGTGGTCAACACGATTGGCGCGAAGTTGAGCAGCGAGCCGATGCCGGCGGCGATCAAGTCGTCGGCAACCGACTGCGCCGCGGTCGACGGCACCGCAAGCACGCCAATGTGCACGCCGTTGTTGCCGACGAAGTCGGTCATCTCATCAAGGTTGCGCACGGTGAGGTCGCCGACGCGTGCACCAATCTTGCGCGGGTCGACATCAAAGATGGCAACGACAGGGAACCCTCGCGAGGCGAACCCACCGTTCACGGTGATCGCCGCGCCGAGGTTGCCGGCGCCGATCACGATCGTCTTCCACTCGGTGAGTAGACCCAGTTCGCGCTTGATCTGATAGATGAGGAACGCAACTTCGTAACCGACGCCGCGCGTGCCGTAGGTGCCGAGGTACGAGAGGTCTTTGCGCACCTTGGCGGCATTCACGTTCGCCAGCGCAGCGAGCTGGTCGCTCGACACCTGCGTGGTCTCCTGCAGTTGCAGGTCAGTGAGGATTTGTAGGTACACCGGGAGACGATTGACGGCCGCGGTCGGAATGCGACGGCGCCGTGGCGAAGCGTTCTTCTCTGGGGAGGTCATGGGCTTCAGGGTACGGCGCTTGCGCACACTTTCACGAGCCCTTCATGGCAAGGTGTCGCATGACACGGGACGCTTCCTAGTCTGAGCCCGCGTGGACACCCGCACGGTTGCCCTTGCCGCATTCGCCAGCCTGGTGGCGTCGGGATTTGCGTTGGTCACCGCCGACCGCTGGCATCGCCGCCGTCAGGTACATCACGGTGCGTGGACGATTGCAATGGTGTTGTTTGCCGTCGGTTCGTTCTCATTGTGGTGGGCGACATCAACGGGATGGTCGGATGGCGTCTTCCGCGTGTTCTTCACGGCGGGGGCCGTGCTCAACGTGTCGTGGCTCGCGCTCGGCTCGATTGCGTTGCTCGCTGGTGACCGTGCTGCCATCATGATCGGACGCGTCATTGCGCTGCTGAGTGCATTCGCCATCGGGGTCATGGCCGTCGCCCCGACCAAGAAAGATTTCATTGCGACGGAGTTTCCCCAGGCACGCGATCACTTCGGTGTGCTGCCACGCACGCTCGCCGCAGTCGGATCGGGATTGCCCGCGCTCATCATCATTGCCGGTGCCGTGTGGTCGATCGTGCGGCTTGCCTCACGGCGCTCACCAGCACTGGCCAGGGTGCAACGCCGCAATCTCGTGACCACACCACGACTCGTTGTCAGCAACGTATTGATCGCAATCGGCACACTTGTCTTGTCGGCGAGTGGTTCACTCGCGGGGCGGCTCGGCGAAGAACAGGCCTTCACGGTCACGTTGTCGGTGGGTGTGGTGATTCTCTTCGTTGGCTTCATGGTGCCGAGTGTGCGCACCAGCGACTGAGCGCAGTTAGCCCAAGCAGTCAACCCGCACAGTGAACTAGCGCAGCGCGCGGCGGAGCACTTTGCCGGTGCCACCCGTCGGCAGTTGCTGAACGAACAGCACCTTGGTCGGGCACTTGTAGCGAGCCAGTCGCGCCCGACAGTGGTCGATGAGTGCATCTTCGTCGAGCGATTGACCGGCGCGCAACACCACGTTGGCGCGCACCGTCTCGCCCGTGTGCGGGTGCTCGACGCCCACCACCGCAGCCTGCGCGACGGCGGGATGTTCGAGAATCGCCTCCTCCACTTCGGCGGGGTACACGTTGAAGCCGGACACGATGATCAAATCTTTCGCGCGGTCAACGAGATAGAAGAAACCATCGTCGTCGATCACGGCGACGTCACCGGTGCGCAGCCAGCCGTCGGCGGTCAACGCCCGCGACGTTGCCTGCGCGTCCTCGAAGTATCCGCGGAACACGTTCGGCCCACGTACCCAGATTTCGCCGGCATCGCCGCGCAGCACGTCGTCACCCTTCTCGTCGACGACGCGTACTTCCACCCCGGGCAGGACTCGGCCAATCGAGCCAATCTTGGCGAGCGCCGTATCGCGATCCACATCGGTCGTGGTGGTCACGACGGGTGAACACTCGGTGAGCCCGTATCCCTCGGTGACGAGCAGACCGAAGCGCTCGTGCAACGACCGCGTGGTGTGCTCGGGCATTTTTGCCGCACCCGTCAGCGCGGTGCGCACGCTGGCAAAGGTGTCCTTGGGGAGGTTGGGCATCTGCTCGAACGCCATCCACAACGGTGGCGCACCCGGAATCAGCGTGATCTTGCGGTCACGGATGGTCTCAACGGCGGTCATCGGGTCGAACCGCTCGATCAGCACGATCGCCGAACCACGCATCAGCGAATACGCCAGCACCACGTTGAGCCCGAAGATGTGGAAGAGCGGCAGCACGCCATACACGATGTCGGTGCCGTCCATCTTGCGCACCTGGGCCAGTTGGTCGAGGTTGCTGAGCAGGTTCGCGTGCGACAACATTGCCGCCTTCGGCGAGCCTGCAGTGCCACTCGTGAACAACATGATCGCCAAATGCTCCGGCTCGACTTCCACGATTGGTGCCGGAGCGTGCGCGATGATGTCGTTGAATCGCAGCGCACCCGGCAAGTCGGTGGTGGCGATCACATGCGTGAGGTTGGGCAGGGCCGTGCGGTCGACGTTCGACCACCCACCGACTGCGGACGGTGCGACTACCACCGCGCGAGCGCCGACAACGCTCAACTCGCGTTGCAGTTCTGGGGCTGGCGCAGTCGGGTTGAGCGGCACACACACGATGCCGCGACCAAGGCACGCAAAGTAGGTAACGACGAACTCCACCGTATTGCCGCACAGCAGCGCCAATCGATCACCCTTGCCGATGCCGAGTTCGTCGAGTGCACCACGCGTTGCCGCGATGTTCGCCCGCACATCGCCATACGAGTACGCAACGCCACGACTGATGATCGCCGTCGATGTTGCAGGGTGCGACTCGAGAATGCCGGCCAAGTTCACTGCGTCAACTGCCCCTGCTCATGTGGCTAACTCATCAAGATGGAAACGAGGCCCGCCGCGAAAATTGCCAGCAACAACAGCCCGAGCGCCAAAGTGGTGGCTGGTCGCACGAAACCAACCCTAGTGAGCTGGATTCTGGCGCAAGGAAACATTCGTCGTCACGCCTGGTGCATCAGTCAGCGCGGCGAGTCGCACCGCGTCGCCGACGGTGATCGACAACTCGTCGGCAGCCGAACCACGATCGACGCAAACTGCGAGCATGCCGAAGGAGTCGACGACGAGTCCGATGCCGCCACCGATCTCGGAGAAGTTGCGCACCACATTGGCCGCCCGCGTCGAGCGCTCACCCGTCGGCGACGTGAGCACCACGCTGAGTCGATTGCCGAGCGCTGCCACGTCGTCGGGCCCGACATTCAACTGACAATTGCCGTAGCGATCAATCCAGGTAACTTCGGCGATCGTCTCGTCGCCTTCGGTGCGCGACAACGGCACCACACCGGGCAGCAACAAGTTGGGGTCGACTGCCTCGCCAAGCTCGGCAAGTGGCACACCATTACAAAGGTGCGCAGCGGCCGGCGCGAAGATGTCGCGTCCGGCGAACGTGGCACCCGGCGCTTCCAGGTGATACTGCGGATTGTTGAGCACCACCGCAGCATCCGCCCCGCCCGCCAGCGCAGTGCCCATCGACAACAGCCCGTTGTCGGGGCCGATGAGCACGCCGCGCCCCTCACCCACCGAAACCGCCACACCGCGCCGTGCGGTACCGACACCCGGATCGACGACCGCCAAGACGATGCCTGAGGGAACGTAAGAAATGCAGCGGGCCAAGGCGAGCGAACCAGCCCGCACATCGAACGGGGGTACTTCATGGGTCAGATCAATCACCCGTGCATGCGGTGCGATGTCGGCAATCACGCCCTTCACGATGCCGACGAACTCATCGCGCAATCCGTAGTCGGAGAGAAACGAGATCGTGTCGTAGCGTTGCGCGTTCACTGCACGGTCACGCTACGCCCGCGAAAAACTGTGCGAACTTGGCGGGCAACATGTTCCGAGAAAACGTAAGGGTCGGTGCCAACCCCCCGACGGCACCGACCCATACGGCGCAACCCTTGCGGGCGCGACTCCCGGAGCGGCAAGCCGCCCGGTGATTTGTTGTGTCCCTACCTTACGCACCGTTTTTCGGTTTGCAACCTCTCCGCACAGGATTTTTCGCTGCCGTTTTCACCTCCCGACGCGCACCGCGACGGGTTGCTATCGTGACGTGCAGACGCTACGCGTCACCGAGTTGCTTGCTGCGTTGCGTTGCGGCATGCACGGCGGCAATCACTGCATCGTGTACTGAGCGATCGTCAAGCACACCGACACCTGCGGCTGTGGTGCCCTTCGGCGATGTCACTCGCGCGCGCAACTCTGCGGCGTTCTGCGGCTCGCGTTCGAGCAACGCTGCCGCCCCGACGAGAACTCTCGCAACCAATTCGCCACTCAGTCGTGCATCGAAACCCTCGGCGATCGCAGCGTCGCGCAACGCTTCCGCCAAGTAAAAGACATAGGCGGGACCCGAACCCACCAACCCGGTGAATGCATCGAGCATCGACTCATCCAGCTCCACCACCATGCCGATCGACTGCAACAACGCACCAGCCCATGTGCGATCTTCGGCCGTGCACGAGGCCGAAACACTGAATGCCGTTGCCGACAAGCCCACGAGTGCCGGCGTGTTGGGCATCGCTCGCACCACCCGCACGCTCGACCCACAGGCATCCTGCAGTGCGGCCAGCCGCACACCAGCGGCGATCGATACCACGCGCCGCGCGCCGGCGGCAACCGCCTGTCGACAGGCCGCTATTGCATCGGCGGGCTTCACCGCAATGATGGCTTCGCTGCATGCCGGCACATCGGCAGAAACTGCGATGCCCGGGAACATCCCGGCGAGAGCCGCCCGGCGCTCGGCGCTTACTTCACAGATCGCGAGATCGTTCGTCGAACGACCCGATTGCAACAAGCCCTGCGCGAGGGCCGCGCCCATGTTGCCGCCACCGATGACGGCGAGCAGCGCGCGTTGGGTCACCACGCGAAGGCTACTGAGATGAGGAGAATCGGCTGGCAAAACCGAGACGCACGAGGTCGTCAAACTGTGCCTCGACGGTGGCAAACAGCGTGCCAATGATGCGATCGAGTTCGCGTTCGTCAAGTGACGAAAGCACGAGCTCGCCGGTGAGATAAACGGCGTTTTCTGCACCGAGTGCATAGTGCACGCCAACCAGGCGTTCGTTACGGCGCAGCAATAACTCAAAGACGGCGGCGGAGTTCTCGTCGGGGAACGGCATCACATAGGTCTCGTAGCGCAGAGTGCGCTGACCGAGACGCAACCAGATGGTGGTGAACTCCTTTACCTCGCCGTGCAGACGCACCATCCAACGATCCGGCTCGTCGGTGGCCCGTTGGGCGGCGACGACATTCGGATGTTGGGCATGCACCGTGGCAAGCCACTCGTCGATTCGTCGTTCGAGACCGACACGACGAGCGTCGTCGAAGAGATCGCTCATGCGCGACTCAGCTACAGAGCACGAGGTCGCGGGCAGCAAACTCCGCCACGACACGACGCATGCGACGAGCCGCACCCTGCCACGAGTACGCCGCGCTGCGCTGCACCGCACGCTGCCGCATTGCATCGGCGAGTGCGCCGTCATCAAGAATCTGGGCAACGCGCTTGGCAAACAACTGCCCGTCGCGCTCCGGCACGAGGAAGCCGTTCACGCCATCGTCGACGAGTGAGAGCAATCCGCCGACTGCCGTGGCGACTACGGGTGTGCCACAGGCCGACGCCTCGAGTGCAACGAGACCAAAACTCTCGCTGCGCGACGGCACCAGCACCACATCGGCGGCGCGATAGTACGTGGCGAGCAAGTGGTGGGGCTGCGGTGCGACGAAGCGAATCTGGCGGGCGACACCGAGCGACTCGGCGAGTGCATTGACGCGTTGCAGCTCGGCTTCGCCATCTCGACCACTCGCACCACCGACGACGAGCAGCACCGCGTCGCTGCGACGCAGGGCGGCAAGGGCTTCGATCGCGACATCCAACCCCTTGAGCGGCTGAATGCGACCGACGAAGAGCAACACGGGGTGCGCACCGAGCGACAGCGCGCTGCGCGCCCCACTGCGACTGCCGGGCGAGAAGTAGGCGCGTTCAACACCGGGGGTGATCACCTCAACGGTGCCCGGCGAATCGCCGTACAACGTGCGGAACTGGTCGCGCTCTTCCTCGCACGATACGAAGATTGCGTCGCTGCAGCCGATGATGGACGACTCGATCTTGTCGCGCTCGCGCGACTCCGCATCACCGTGCAGCGCCTTTACCCGCGCCAACGTGTGAAACGTCGTAATGAGTGGAAGGTTGAGGTCGTGCTTCAGCGAGTGCCCCGCCAAACCAGAGAGCCAATAGTTGGCGTGGATCACCTGCACCGCCGAATGCGTGCGCAGATGGTGGCTCACCATGTCGGTGAACTCCGGAACGATATCGATGAGTTGCTCTTTGGGAACATCGAAGTCCCCTGCGCGAACATGCACGAGACGGTGGTTCGGCTCGATGTCAACCACGTCGGCAAGCCCGGGTTTCCACGCGCGCGTGTAGGTGGTGCATTGCACACCGAGGCGGGCCAGCGAGGACGTGAGTTCGCGCACGTACACGTTCATTCCGCCACCATCACCGACGCCTGGTTGGGCAAGCGGAGACGTGTGCAGCGACAGCACAGCGACGTGCTGCGCAGGGGTTGCAGCCATGACAACCTGAACCTATCTGGATGTATCACCGAACGCCCCAGCCGGGCGCGGCACTAGGCCGTCGTGTCGTCGGCCACGAAACTGCGGTAAATCGCCAGCATCGCCTGCTTCTGCTCGTCGTTCAATCGGGTGTCGGTCACGATCGCATCGGCCACCGCGTTGCCCTGCGACTCTTTCGGGTCGAGCATGCCGGCGCGCTCGTACAGCGTCTCTGCCGAGATCTCGAGCGCCCGCGCGATCTGCTGCAAAATCTCCGCCGACGGCTTGCGTAGGCCGCGCTCGATTTGCGACAAGTACGGGTTCGATACACCGGCTCGCTTGGCGAGGTCGCGAATCGACTGCTGGGCAATCTCACGTTGTTGTCGAATGAACGAGCCGATGTCCGGCCGTTTGCGATTGGCCACGCTTCAGCGATTCTCGTCGAGCAGCGAATCGACACTCGAGGTCGACGATCGGTAGCGACGCACCAACTCTGCCGACATGGCATCGATACGAGCGAACAATTCCTTGCGCTGAGCCGAGACCCGTGATTCGAAGTTGCCGAGTTCACGCACGCACGCCTCAAGTTCCGCATCATCGAGGTCGCGCAAGCCACCGAAGCCGAGTGACTCACACAATCGTTCGAGTTCCGCACTCAACGGATGGTCGGTCGTCACTGCGGTATCTCGTGGTGGACGATTCGAACCCGAGCCACGCTCGGTGGCGAACACACGCGTGATGCCATCGGTGACGTCGCGCTGCGGGGCTTCGCCACTCGCCCGCCGGCGAACCTCGTCACGGGCGAGGTCGAGACGGCCCTGCACGAGACGACGCACGAACGACACGGAGTCTTCTTGTGCCTGAAGGTCGCTGCGTTGCGCACGCACCTCATCCAACGTGAGGGCAGAGAGCGCATCAGCGCCACCCGACACCGGCGGCAACACGGCGACTTCATCGGTCTCACTGACGGGCGAATTCGGCGCGCACTCTTCGCCGTTCAACCAGATCGTGCACGACGACAGAACGGCCTCGAACGTCGGGCCGAATTGCTGCTTGGCGACCGCCAACACGTCAGCGACGGTGTCACCAGCGATCGTTTCGCGGGAACGCCCGGCTGCTTCGCGGGCCGAGGCAAAAAGCAGAAGTCGCGCCACGTGGTCAGCGTACCCAAGCGACTACCCTGCGACGGGCACACCATGACCACGAACGCGACACACGACACCCCGCCGATCATCGTCGTGCGACACGGCGAGTCGGAGTGGAACGTGCTCGGCAAATGGCAGGGTCGCGCCGACACGCAACTCACCGACGCAGGTCGTCGTCAGGCGCGCGAGGCCGCCGGCAACATCGCCACACTCGGCGTCACGATTGATCGTGTGGTGGCGAGTTCGCTGACACGGGCCAGCGAGACGGCGAGCATCATCGCCCAACACCTCGGCCTCGCATCACCGCACATCGACGAACGACTCGTCGAAACTGACGTGGGCCCGTGGGAGGGCTTGCGCGAACAAGAGATCGAGGCCGGGTGGCCGAACTACCTGCGAGATCGGCGCACGCCGCCGAATTTCGAGTCACCGCATGACGTCTTCACGCGCGCCACCAATGCCCTTCGGGAACTTGCGGGCACCGGCGAGCGGGTGCTGGTCGTCAGCCACAGCGGCGTCATCCGCACCATCCGTCGCGTGCTGGCGGTGCACGACCGCCGACTGCACAACCTGGAGGGCTGCTACTTCCATGTGTCGAATGCCGGTGACCTCTTGGCCGGCGAGTTCGTCTCGTTCTCGTCGTCGTCGCGCGCCGTCACCAACGACGCCGTCTAGCGTCGGTCGTCGTGCTGGCGCGGCTGCTCGACGATTCGTACGATCGCGCGGTTCGCGACAATCTCATCCCGCTCACGGTGACACGCATCGTCGCCAACACCGGGTATCGCTTCGCCCCGCCGTTCATCGCAATCATCGCCGGCAAGGAACAGGGCTTCGACGTCTCCATCGCGCAAGTCGGTCTCATCATCAGCATTTCCGAACTGGCGGGGTTCCTCGCCCCGTTGCTCGGCACGTTCGTCGATCGCGTCACGCGCCGCACGGCGATGGCGGTCGGGCTCGGCGGCGCATGCGTGGGCATCGTGCTGATGGCGATTGCGCCAAACCTGATCGTGTTGTGTGTCGGGCTCACGTTGCTCAATCTGTTGAAATCGTGTTTTGATCTCGGCATGGCGGCGTGGATTGCCGACCGCGTGCCGTACGCGCGACGCGGTCGTGTCGTCGGCCTCACCGAAACATCGTGGGCGCTCAGTTTGTTGGTGGGTGTCTCGCTGCTTGGTTTGGTGACCGCAGTTTCGTCGTGGCGCGTGGCGTGCGCAATCGGTGGCGCGTTCATCGCCGGGTGCGCCGTGTGGTTGGATGCGCGGCTGCGCCGCTCGGGTGAGATCGCTCACACCACCGAGGCGACCACGACGCAGGCGGGCAAGATGACCCTGCGCGCCTGGCTGGTGCCGATCTCGATGTTCGGGATCATGGGCGGCGCCCAGTGTCTCTTCGTCACGTTTGGTGCATGGCTTACCGATGAGTTCGACTTCGGCGCATCACGTATCGCGCTCGTCGGGTTCGCACTCGGTGTCGGCGAGTTGGTGTCGTCGACTTCGAGCGCGCGCCTCACCGATCGAATTGGCAAAGAACGCAGTGTCGTGCTCGGGGCGGCGATGATGATCCCGTCGGCACTACTCCTCGCAACGTTCGACTCTTCACTCATCATCGGCTTGATCGGGCTCGCCGTCTTCATCATCGGGTTCGAATACGGGGTGGTCAGCATGTTGCCGCTCGCCACACAACTCGTCGACTCGGCGCCCGGCAAGGGCTTCGGTTTGGTGATCGGGGTCGGCACATTCGGTCGCGGTGTGCTGACCATCGTCGCCACATCGCTCTATGAGGACCACGGCATTTCCGGTGCCGCACTCGCGGGCATCGCCTGCGCAGTGTTGAGCGCTGCGGCGATCGCGGGGTTCAGCCGCGGTAAGCGTTGGTGATCGGCAGGCGACGATCCTTGCCGAACGCCTTGCTCGTCACGCGCACACCAGGCGG
>VGBY01000022.1 GCA_016870295.1 Actinomycetota bacterium | reverse complement strand
GAACCCAGTTCGATCACCGCGCGTCTCGGCTGGTGGTGTTTCGAAACCACCACGCCGCTCACACAAGGCACGTACGAGGCAGCGCGCGCCGCGGTCGACACCGCACTCACCGCCACCGACTCTGTGCTCGCCGGCCAACGTGCGGTGTACGGATTGTGCCGCCCACCGGGCCACCACGCCACGCGCGATCTCTACGGCGGGTATTGCTTCTTCAACAATGCCGCAGTCGCCGCACACCACATCGTGCAGCGCACCGGCGGAAAAGTCACCGTGCTGGATGTCGACTATCACCACGGCAACGGCACGCAGGAAATCTTCTACGACCGCGACGATGTGCAATATGTGTCGCTACATGGCGACCCGCGGCGCGCGTACCCGTACTTCACCGGTCACGCCGACGAAACCGGCACCGGCAAGGGGCTCGGCAGCACGTTCAACGTGCCGCTACCCAAACGCACGGCCGACGACGCCTACATCTCCGCCTTGTCGACGTGTGCAGAAAAGATCGCGGCGTTCAAGCCCACCGCGTTGATCGTGTCGCTCGGTCTTGACACATTCATCACCGATCCGATTGCCGACCTGGCGGTCACCACGGAAGGTTTCTCGCGCAGCGGGGCGCTACTCGCGCAATTGAATCTGCCCACGATCGTGCTGCAAGAAGGCGGCTACGACGTGCAGGCGCTCGGCCGCAACGTGCACGCCTGGCTGACTGGCTTCGGCGCCAACTAGTCGCGACGCTGGTCGCGCAGGTACGCCTCGAACTGCGCGGCCAACTCGTCACCAGAGGGAATCGACGCCGCTTGCTCGTCGCGCTCGTGCGCCACGTCGTACGCCGATTCGAGTTGGCTCAACAGCTGCGCGTGCTCCGGGTTGGCGGCCACGAGCCCATCGAGTCGCTCGCGATGCGCAACCGCCTCGGCACGCACTGAACTGACGTCGAGCGACACACCTCCCGTATCGCACACCGCACCGAGCAAGGCCACGGTGGCGGGCGGATACGGCATGCTCGTCGCGTAGTGCGGCACTTGCGCCCAGATGCCGACGCTGGGGATTCCGCGCGCCGTGAACACATGCTCGAGCACGGCTTCGATGCCCGCTGGTACGTCCACCGAACTGCGCACATAGGGCAGAGAGGCGATCACGTCGGAAGACGGCGACGTGCACGACAGGTTTACCGCGCGTGTGTGTGGCGCAGCAAACGGATACGCGCCGAGCCCAATCATCTTGCGCACGCGCAACTGCACGGCAAGGTCGGCGACCAGCGAAGCGAAATGGTTCCACTTGGAATCGGGTTCGTGGCCGGTCAGCAGCAGCACCTCTTTGTCGTTGATGTCGCGACCGAGCATCATGTCGATTGACGGCCAATCCAGTCGGGTGTTGATGCCCTCGCGTAACTCCATCGTCGGGCGTCGGGCGCGAAAGTCGAGGAATTCATCGGCATCAAACGACAACAGGGGGGTGGCACCCGTCTCCTTGATCAACCGTTGCATCGCCGAATGGGCGGCGGCACTCGCATCGATCCATCCCTGCAGCATCACCACCAGGAGTGGCGCCGACAAGCGCGGCATCTTCGCATAGCTCTCGTGCAGCGAGTACGAGGTTGGTGTCGAGTCAGACGACGACATCTGGTCTCTGAGTGTAGGCGCGAACCGCGTGGGTCAGGGCAAGCGTGCGAGGTACCGATGGGCGCTTGTGACGGCTGCCTCAACTTGCGCGGCGAACGGCGCCAGTTCGTCGGCTGAACGATCGCCGAGCGCGCCACCGAGGTACCGCGCGTACACACCTTCGATGATGCACGCCAACTTCCAGAACGCAAACGACGTGTAGAAGTCGAGCTGCGACACGTCGCGCTTCGTGATGCGCGCGTAACGCTCGACCAGGTCGGCGCGATTCAGGAAACCCTGCACACGATTGGCTTGCCCCTGCCACGCCGATCCCTCGTCGCCGGGCCCCGTGTAGTACGCCATCAAGAGGCCGAGGTCGGCGAGCGGGTCACCGAGCGTGCAGATCTCCCAGTCGAGCACCGCCACGATGCGCCCTTCGTCGTTCACGATGCAGTTGTCGAGTCGGTAGTCGCCGTGCACGATGGTGGCGGGGCCCTGTTCAGGGATGCGCGCCGCAAGCACGTCATGCACTTCGTCGATCAGCGGCAACTCGCGGGTCTTCTGCGCGTTGAACTGCGTGTACCAACGCTTCAGTTGTCGCGCGATGTATCCCTCGTGGCGTGCGAGATCGGCCAGCCCGACGGCCTCGAGATTCACGGCATGGATTGCCGCCATCGTGTCGATGAGCGATTCACTCGCGGTGCGGCGTGCTTGCTCGGTGAGCACGCGCTCGGCAATCGTTGCATCACGCACCACGTGGCCGTGCACGAAACCCATCACATAGAACGGCGCACCGTTGACGGCGGTGTCGGTACACATGGCGAGTGCCGGCGCAACGGGCACGTCGGTGTTGCGCAACGCATAGATGATGCGGTGCTCGCGCCCCATGTCGTGTGCGCTGGCCAACGTGTGCGAGAGCGGCGGGCGGCGCAACACGTACTCCTTGCCCTTGGCGTCGGTGAGGTGGAAGGTGAGGTTGGAGTGCCCGCCCGCGATCACACGCGCGGTGAACGGGGCGGTGAATCCCGCCACATTCGCGGTGAGCCACGGCGTGACCGTGGCGACGTTGATGCCGTCGCGGGCCGCATCAACCATGCGACGAAACTACTCGCTCGCGCGACGAAAGTTCCCGCCGCGTCGAACGGTATCGTTGGCGCGTGAGCAAACCCGCCAACGTCATCGATGTCACCGACGCGACGTTCCAGAAAGAAGTCATCGAACGCAGTATGACCACGCCGGTCGTGGTGGATTTGTGGGCCACATGGTGCGGCCCGTGCAAGACGCTCGGCCCCATCCTGGAGAAGGTCATCGGTGCCACGAACAGCAAGGTGGTGCTCGCCAAGATTGACGTCGACAAGAACCCTGGCGTGGCGCGGGCGTTTCAGGTGCAGTCGATCCCAGCCGTCTACGCGATGAAGGATGGCCAGCCCGTCGACGGCTTCATGGGTGCCTTGCCCGAGCATCAGGTGAAAGAGTTCGTCAACAAGTTGATTCCCGGTGGTGAGGTGATCGATGTTGCAACGCTGCTGGCGCGCGGCGACGAGGCCAGCCTGCGCGAAGCGCTGAAACTGGAGCCAACCAACGAAGATGTCGTGCTGGCCCTCGCCGCCTTGCTGTTGCAGAAGAACGAAGTCACCGACGCGCTCGAGATCCTGCAGAAGGTGCCACAAACCCTGAAGATCACGGCTCTCGTCGAGCGCGCCAAGGCGATGTTCGTGCCCGACGACAATTTCGCGACGCAACTCGATGCCCTCCTGCCACTCGTGAAGACCGACGAGGAAGCCCGCCGGCAGTTTCTGCAGATTCTGGAAACGATGGGGCCTGGTGACCCGCGCACGGGCACGTATCGCCGCAAGATGACGGGGATGCTCTTCGCCTAACAGCGTTAGTGGTTGGTGCGCGCCGCGCGCTGCTCGTGCGCTGTGTGCCGCCGCGGGTATCCCGCGCGCTGTGTGCCGCCGTGCGTTGCCCGCGCACACACCGAAGTATGAACCGTCTTCGTTCGTGGCTGCTGTGGGTTGGCTGGCAGCGCCTCACCTTTATCATCGCCGCCACCCCCGTCGTTGCCGTCATCGCCTGGTGGATGGTGCGCCTCCCGCCACCGCCCGTTGAGACGATGATTCCCGTTGCGCCGACCGCGCCGCCAAATAGCTCGCATGACGCATCGCTCAACTCGACGTCAGGTTGGCTTTCGCCGCTCGACACCGTCGCACCATCGCGCATCGCCGTGCATGTGGTCGGCGCAGTCGAGCAACCCGGCGTGTATCACCTCGGCGCAGAAGCGCGTGCCGACGATGCGTTGCGTGCCGCAGGTGGGCCTACTGGCAACGCCGACCTACGACGCGTGAACCTCGCGGCGGCCGTGCACGATGGTGAGCAGCTCTACATCCCGCGTGTCGGCGAGCGACTGCCTGCCGACGTTACGCCGAGCACCACGCCGAGCAGCGCGCGGAATTCCACGGGCGGTGGCACACCCGCGCGACCGCGCGACACTCAGCCAACCAGCACGGTGCCGCTCATCATCGACGTGAATCGGGCGACCGCCGATGACCTCGACCGTCTGCCCGGCATCGGCCCGTCCACTGCCAAGGCAATCATCGATCACCGCACCCGCAACGGGCCATTTGCCTCGGTGGACGATTTGCTCGCGGTGCGCGGCATCGGCCCAGCGACGCTCGCCGAAATTCGCCCGTGGGTGCGGGTGTGATTCGCCGAGCGCTACAGCACGCCGAGCACGAACAGCACGAATCCGCCACCACCGCCGAGCGCCATCGCGAGGGCGAGCGGCCACAGCGTCGTCCACCAGTCGCGCCAGTCGGCAATCGGTCGCTGTGTGGCGCGGTGCGCCGCCCACTGCCCGAGGGCGAACCACAACGCCAGGCTGGCGAGCACTCCGATCGCAACCGAACCCACACTCACGGTGATGGGAATGCCGAACGCCACCAACAGCGGGCAGGCCACGATCACCAGCGCGAATCCGACCAATCCCGTGATCCGCCCGGGCAGCGCAATCAGCAGCATGCCCAACACGCCGAGCAATGCCGCACCAGCCAGCGTGAAGATGCCACTCTTGCGACGAAGTTCTTGGCGGTAAGCAACGACGCCACCTGGTACCACCACGCGCGAAATGCTATTCGTTTTCTCACCCGTGGTGTGTCACCGCACCTCTGGATCATCGCCGTGGCGTTCACCTGCGCGTTCGCAGCGCGAGTCGGCAGCGAAGTCGCCGCGCGCACCACCATCATTGTTACAGTTGCCGCGCAATTCTCGGCATTGCCGATCGCTGCGCGACTCACCACGTTGCCGTTCATCTGGATGATGTGGAGTGCGGCATGTGTCGCCGTAGTCGTCGTTGCTCTGCGGCGTGTGCGCACGCCACGCAATCACACGTCGTTCGAGCCCACGCCACGCGATCACACGTCACACAATCACGCGTCGCATCACCCCGCACGATGGCTCGCAGTGGTCGCCCTCGTCTTTGCCGGCCATGGGGCTGCGCAATGGCAGCGGCTCGCCACGCCGCACGTGGGGGAGTACGCAGGTGTCGCCTTCGCCCGTTCTGATGCCATCAACAAACGCGGCGCAGTCACGCTCATCGCGGAGGTGGATGGCGAAAACTTCCGTCTCACCCTGCGCGGTCGCGCACGATCGGCCTTGCAGACCGTGCGAATGGGCGACGCACTCCTCATCGACGCCGAACGCGTCGCATACGACACGCGCCGCCTGCGTTTTGTGGCAGGTCGTCACGTGCAGGGTGAGTTGCGTAATGTCACCGTGCATGCCACGGCCCCGTCACTCGCCCTGTGGCACCGCGCCGCCAACCGCGTGCACCGTCTCATCGAGCACGGCTCGCGCACCATGCCGCGCGATGATGCAGCACTCGTGCGCGGGCTCATCCTCGGTGACGAATCACGTCAACCAACACGCATGACCGATGCGTTTCGTGCCGCCGGGCTCGGGCACCTGCTTGCGGTCTCTGGTCAAAACGTTGTGTTGCTGCTCGCCGCCTTGACGCCATTGTTGCGTCGGCTCTCGCCATGGTCGCGACTCACCGCCGCCCTCGCCATCGTCGCGATGTTTGCCCTCATCACGCGACTGGAGTCGAGCGTGATTCGCGCGAGCGTGATGGCCGCCATCGTGCAGGTGGGTTTTGCCATCGGTCGCGATGTCGTACCGTTGCGTGCCCTCGCCTTCACAGTCATCGGCATCGTGTCGCTCGACCCACTTGCCACATGGTCGATTGGTTTCGTGCTCAGCGTTGCCGCAACGACTGGTCTCGTGGTAATTACTCCGTGGCTCGGCGATTCGATCTTTGCCGCCACCACCGCCGCACAACTCGGTGTTGCACCCTTCGTGATCTGGTGGTTCGGCTCTATGCCGGGGCTGGCGCTGCTCACCAATCTGCTCGCCGTTCCGGTTTCATCACTCGTGATGATGGTGGGGCCGCTGCTGCTCGGCATCGCCGCATTCGTGCCCGACCCGGTCGCCGCAATGTGCGTCGCGCCCGTCACCGCGGCCGTGCGCTTCGTGTGGTGGGTGGCGGAGTGGGGCCTGCGCATGTCGCTGCCCGCCTGGGCCAATCTCATCGCGTGGCTGTCGATCATCGTCTTTGTGATCCGCCGCATCGACGGGGAAGTTCGCTTCGTGGGTCACCCTCGTGCGAGGCTGTGAGTGTGCCCGCGTACCTGATCACCGGTGATGACGAGCGGCTCATCTCCGCGCAACTCACCGACCTTGTCGACCAGTTGGTGGGCGATGCCGACCGCGCTTCGGTGTACGAGTCGTACGACTTCGCCGAGGTGCAAGCCGACGACCGCGACGCCGCGGTCGCGCAAGTGGTGAACGCCGCCCAAACCCAATCGCTCTTCGCCGACTTCCGCGTGGTGGTGGCGCGCCACATCGACACCACGCCGCTCAACACCGACCCGCTCGTTGTGTATCTGCGGGCCCCGGCCGAGCAGTGCCATCTCGTGCTCACCGCCGGCGGACGCATCCCGAAGGCGCTCAACGACGCGTTGAAGAAGTCGGGCACCACGATGTTCGAAACCACGCCGCCGTCAAAGCGCCGCGAACTCGTCGAGTGGTACAAGACCAAGTTCGTCGAAGCCGGTCTCAAGATCGACGCCGTCGCGCTCGAAGAAGTGGCGGAGTGGCTGGGGCAAGACTCGGCGCGTCTGCCAGGTTTGCTCGAGGTGCTCGCCTCCACGTACGGCACCAAGCAGCGTCTCACCTACGACGACGTCAGCCCGTTTCTCGGCGACGCCGGGCACGTGCAGCCGTGGGATCTCACCGATGCCATCGACGGGGGAGACACCGCGAACGCGTTGTTCATGTTGCGGCGCATGCTCGGCAGTGGCGAGTTTCATCCGTTCCAAATCTTGTCGGTGTTGCACAACCACTACACCAAGGCGATGCGTCTCGACGGTTCGGGTGCGACCAACGCGGTGGAGGCGATGCAGTTCATCGGCTCGCGCAGCGACTTTCAGGGTCGCAAATATCTCGAGCTGTCGCGGTCGCTTGGCTCCAAGAAAACGTTCGACGCCGTGCAATTGTTGGCTCGCGCCGACCGCAACATGCGCGGGGCGACGGGGTTAGACAACGAACTCGTGTTGGAAGTGCTCGTCGCGCGACTCAGTCGTTTGTTGCCGGCGCGCGCCTCGCGCAAGCCCGCGCGAAAAACTACTTCGAAGCGTTGAGCTGACGCATCAGGCGGCTCTTGCGTCGCGCCGCCTGCTTGGGGTGAATGATCCGCTTGGCGGCCGCCATGTCGAGGCGCTTCACGGCCAGTCGGAGGGCTTCGGCGTTCTCGGGGGTGCCCTTGGTCTCGCGGGCGCTCTTCACGCGACTGCGCAGTTCGCTCTTGACGGCCTTGTTGCGCTCGGTGCGCTTGGCGTTGGTGATGACACGCTTTTTCTGACTCTTGATGTTTGCCATGGCTCGCTCACGCTACCAGCCAAACCGCGCCGCTTGCCGAACGCCACACGCCGAGTCGCATGCACCGCGCCGACCACGACACCCATGAAGAGTAGAATTTGACGCAGTTTCGCCCGCATTTTTGCGGGCTGCGACGACCCCCTCATGGAACAATCCCGCATCCGCAACTTCTCGATCATTGCGCACATCGACCACGGCAAGTCGACCCTCAGTGATCGCATCCTCGAGCTGACGAAGGCGGTGGATGCCCGCGAGATGCGCGAGCAGTACCTCGACTCGATGGATCTTGAGCGCGAGCGCGGCATCACCATCAAGGCCCAAAACGTGCGAGTGGAGTGGAAGGGCCACACCCTGCACCTCATCGACACGCCCGGCCACGTCGACTTCGGCTACGAGGTCAGCCGATCGTTGGCCGCGTGCGAAGGTGTTGTGCTCGTGGTCGACGCCGCGCAGGGCATCGAGGCCCAAACGCTCGCCAACTGCTATCTCGCGTTGGAGAACAATCTGGAGATTGTCGCCGCGCTGAACAAAATTGACCTGCCCGCCGCCGACCCCGACCGCTACGCGATGGAAATCGAGAAGGTGCTTGGCATCCCCGCCGAAGACATCATGCGCATCTCTGCCAAAACCGGCGATGGCGTGCCCGAATTGCTCGACGCCATTTGCGCGCGTATTCCTGCACCAAAGGGCGATCCGAACGCGCCGTTGCAAGCGCTCATCTTCGACAGTCAGTACGACCAGTACCGCGGCGTCGTGTCGAGCGTGCGTGTGATGAACGGTCGCATGCGCAAACGCGACAAGTTGCTGTTCATGCAGGCTGCCGCCGAACACGAAGCGCTGGAGATCGGCGCGCGACGACCGTCGACGCAAGAAGTTGCCGAACTTGGCACGGGTGAGGTGGGTTATCTGATTGCCGGCGTGAAAGACGTCGGCGAGGCGCGGTCGGGCGAAACCGTCACGCACGTGGCGCACCCCGCGACGGCGGCTCTCGAGGGCTACCGCGACCCCAAACCGATGGTGTTCTGCGGTCTCTTCCCGATTGATGCCGACGACTTCGAGGTACTGCGCGAAAGCCTGCAGAAACTCAAGTTGAACGATGCGTCAATTTCGTACATGCCCGAGTCGTCGGGTGCACTCGGCTTCGGGTTCCGCTGCGGCTTTCTCGGCCTCTTGCACATGGAGATCGTCAAAGAGCGTCTCGAGCGCGAGTTCAACCTGGCGCTCATCGCCACTGCGCCATCGGTGCAGTATCGCGTGTTGCGCACCGACGGCGAAATTGAAATCGTGGAGAACCCCAGCGAACTTCCCGCAGTGGTCAACATCGATTCGATCGAAGAACCGTTCTTCAAGGTGAGCATCATCACGCCCAAGGCGTACACCGGTGCCCTGATGGAACTCTGCCAAACCCGCCGCGGCGAGATGACCAAACTCGAATACTTGTCACCCGAGCGTGTGGAGATGCAGTACTTCGTGCCACTCGCCGAGGTGGTGGTCGATTTCTTCGACCAACTGAAGAGCAAGTCGCAGGGCTATGCCAGCCTCGATTACGAACTGCACGGCTACCGCACGAGCGATCTCGTGCGCGTCGACATTCTGCTCAACGGCGTGGCTGCCGATGCATTCAGCACCATCGTGCACCGCGACAAGGCGTACGACTACGGCAAGCGGATGTGCGAGAAGTTGAAGGAGCTCATCCCGCGCCAGATGTTCGACATCCCGATTCAGGCGGCGATCGGCGGCAAGATCATCTCGCGCGAAACGGTGAAAGCCAAGCGCAAGGACGTGCTTGCCAAGTGTTACGGCGGCGACATCTCGCGCAAGCGCAAACTGCTCGAGAAGCAGAAGGAAGGCAAGAAGAAGATGAAGGCGATTGGGCGCGTCGAAGTGCCCGGTGACGTGTTCATCTCCGCGCTGAAACTCGATGACTGACGCCGCAGCCTCGACGCCCACGACTGACGCCGCAGCCCCGACGCCCGTAACTGACGCCGAGTCCGGCTCGGATGCCGCATCCGCCACGGGGATGTTCCGTTCGCTCGCCAACTTCAACGCGCGGCTGTACTTCGCCGCCCTGCTGCTCAGCACGATCGGCTCGTGGTTGCAACTCACTGCCACGTCATACCTCGTGTATCGCCTGACGGGCAAGGCAAGCGATCTCGGTTACAACGTTGCGTTCCAGTTTTTGCCGATGCTGTTACTCGGCACGTGGGCCGGCTCGTTCGCCGATCGCTACGACCGCCGCACCATCATGCTCTGTACGCAGATTTTGCTCGCGGTGCAGGCGTTGGTGCTCGGCGTGCTCGACCTCACGGGCAATGTGTCGCTGCCGGTGGTGTGGGGGCTGTCGTTGTTTCTCGGTGTGGTTGGTGCGATCGACAATCCGGCGCGTCGCGGTTTGATCACCGAACTGGTGCCCGTGTCGCAATTGAGCAATGCGATGTCGATGAACACCATGGTGATGACGGGCTCGCGCGTGTTCGGTGCGGCGCTTGCCGCCGTGCTCGTCGGCCCACTCGGCACGGGCTGGTTGTTCGTGCTCAACGGCATTTCGTATGCGGCAATGATCTACGGCATCGTCGGTCTGCGCCACTCGGAAATGGTGCCCGCGGTGAAGCGCCCCGCCGGCGGCTCGCCCGTGCGCGACGTATTTCGCTACGTGCGTTCGAATCGTCGGTTGTCGTCGATGTTCTTCGTCTACGTGGTGGTCAGCACGTTCGCGTTCAACTACAGCGTTGTCTTCCCCAAACTCGCCGATGTCAACTGGGGGAGTGATGATGCATTCGGCTGGTTGATGACCGTCACCGGTGTCGGCAGCATCGTGGGTGCGCTGGTTACGGCGCGATTCCCCCGCGTGTCGCTGCGATGGTTGGTGATCAACGTGGCGGTGCTCGGCGCGAGCAACATTGCGATGGCATTCGTACCCACGTTGCTGTGGGCGTTCGTAATGTGCCTGCCGCTCGGCTTCGGCGGGGCAGCGATGATCGCATCGGGCAATGCGATCAGCCAGCAGGAATCACCGCCCGACATGCGCGGCCGACTGCTCGCGCTCACCGCAGTGGCGTTTCTTGGCAGCACGCCGATTGGTGGGCCGATCACCGGGCTCATCGCCGACTATGTCTCGCTCGAGTGGTCGATGGCGTACGGCGGTGTCTCATGTTTTGCCTGCGTCGCGCTGCTTGCCTGGTGGTGGCGGTAGGTTCGGCAGCGATGGGTGCGGCAATCATCTGGTTTCGTCGCGACCTGCGGCTCGCCGATCATCCGGCGCTGAATGCAGCGCTCGCGCACGGTGTGACCACGCCGCTGTTCGTGCTCGACCCGTTGTTCGTCAACCGCTCGGGCGCAGCGCGGCTTGCGTTTCTCTACCGCAACATCCGCGCGCTCGATGCCACGATGAATCGCGCCATCGTCGTGCGTCACGGCGACCCGCTCGACATCGTTCCGCGTTTCGCCAAAGAAGCCGGTGCCGACAAGGTGTTCGTCAGCGCCGACTTCGGGCCGTATGGCGCCAAGCGCGACACCGAAGTCGCGAAGCGTCTCGCTGCGCAAGGGGTGGAACTGGTTCGCGTCGGTTCGCCGTACGCCGTCGACCCGGGCACGGTGCGCAAACCCGACGGCACGCCGTACGCAGTGTTCACGCCGTTCTCGCGCGGCTGGATCGCGCACGGTTGGGGCAAGCCGCTGCCGGCACCCAAGAACTTGAATCTGCGTGGCGCCCCCGACATCAAGTGCGACGGAATTCCCGCCGACCCCGCACTCACCGCGGAGTTGCCGCAAGCCGGCGAAGAAGCAGCGTGGGCCCGCTGGGAGCACTTCGCCGCCGACGCGCTCAGTCGTTATAAAGAGGAGCGCAACAATCCCGATCGTGATGGCTGCAGCATGTTGTCGCCGTACCTGCGTTTTGGCATCTTGCATCCGCGCCAATTGCTCGCCGAACTGAAGCCCGACAAGAACGACGACCACTACCGCAGCGAGTTGGGGTGGCGTGAGTTTTATGCCGACGTGCTGCACCACCAACCGCGCACCGCGTGGGAAAATCTGCAACCAAAAATGGCGGCGATGCCGGTCGACACCGACCAGCGAGCAAAGGATCGCTTCGCTGCGTGGTGCGCGGGGCGCACGGGGTATCCGATCGTCGATGCCGGCATGCGCCAGTTGCTCGCCACCGGGTGGATGCACAACCGCGTGCGCATGATCGTGGCGAGTTTTCTCGTCAAAGACCTGCACCTGCCGTGGCAGTGGGGTGCCAAGTACTTCATGCAGCACCTCGTCGACGGCGA
>VGBY01000021.1 GCA_016870295.1 Actinomycetota bacterium | reverse complement strand
TCGTGCCGGCGGAGAGACTCGAACTCTCACTGGCGGCGTCCTAAGCGCCGTGCCTCTGCCATTGGGCTACGCCGGCCCGCTTTCGTTCAGGGTAGTAGTGCCGCGACTTGTTTGACAGAATGTAAAGGTGACTGCCACTGCTGCGCCGCACACGCTGAACGACGCAGCGATGATCGACCAACTTGGTCTGGCTGATCGCGTCGTCGACGAAAAAGCACTTGCCGCCAGCGTTGCTCGCTGCCGCGAGCGCAACGTGGTGTTGCCGACGTTCGCGCAACTCGCCGACCCGCGCAAGATTGACGCATCGCTCACCAAAGGTGTCGACAAGGATGCGCCCGACGCGCGCAACCTCTTTCGCGTGCACTGGTACAACGACATGGCGGGCAATCGCGTGGCCGTGCCCGACCACATCGTGCTGCCGTCGTCGCTGACCGGTATCGAGAGCCCAATCATCGTGATGTTCGGCGACCGCTTTCCGATGATCACCGCCCACAAGGTGCTCGCCGCGTTTGCGTGTCTCGCACCGCGCATCATCACCGGACAGTTCGACCCCACGCATCACCGCGCCATTTGGCCCTCGACCGGCAACTATGCGCGCGGTGGTGTGGCAATCAGCAAGATCATGGGTGCACGCGGCGTGGCGGTGCTGCCCGCTGGCATGTCGCAGGAGCGTTTCGACTGGCTCGATAAGTGGACGAGCGACCCGAGCGATGTCATTCGCACGCCGGGCACCGAAAGCAACGTCAAGGAGATCTACGACGCCTGCAACGAGATGCGCAAAGACCCGCGCAATTTCATCTTCAACCAGTTCTGCGAGTTCGCCAACCATCTCGTGCACTGGCAGGTCACCGGTAACGCGCTCGCGCATGTGTTCGACACGGTGCGCGCCCGCACCGGCAACGACAAACTTCGTCTTGCTGCATTCACCAGTGCCACCGGTTCGGCCGGCACCATCGCTGCCGGTGATCGATTGAAGGAGTTGTTCGGCACTTCGATTGGCGCCGTCGAAGCACTCGAGTGCCCGACGATGCTCGAGAACGGTTTTGGCGAGCACAACATCCAGGGCATCGGCGACAAGCACATCCCGCTGATTCACAACGTGATGAACACCGACCTCGTCATCGACGTGTCGGATCGCGCCACCGACGAACTCGACGTGCTGTTCAACACCGACGACGGTCTGCGCTATCTGCACGAACGCAAGCAGGTGCCACACGACGTGCTGCACACGCTGAAGCATTTCGGTTTCTCCGCCATTGCCAACGTGATTGCCGCCATCAAAATCGCCAAGATTCGCGGGCTCGGCCCGAACGACGCACTCATCACCATCGCCACCGACGGTGCCGACTTGTATCCGAGCGAGCGTCGCAAGACGTTGGCCAAGCGTTTTGACGGCAGCTTCGGAACCACGGATGCCGCCGAGGTGTTCGCCGAGCACCTCGGTTCGGTGACCACCGACAACATGATCGACTGCGTCGAGCGCGATCGCAATCGCGTGTTCAACCTCGGCTACTACACGTGGGTTGAACAGCAGGGTACGCCGTTGGAGGTGTTCGAGGCGCGCCGTTCACAGACGTTCTGGCGCGACCTGCGCAGGTTCGTTCCGGCGTGGGATTCGATGATCGACGACTTCAACCGTCGCGTCGCCAGCTAGAGGCGCGTCGGCGCGCGGCGACTCACGATGACCGAGTCGCAACTGCCGCGCGCCAATCCGAAGGCCGTACCGCCGATCGTGCGGGGTTTGCGTTGCGCCGCGTGCGGCACACGGGTCGAGGTTGCAACTCCGCTCACGTGGCGCTGCCCGAATGCCAAAGGCAACGATCGTCATCACGTCTTGCTCATCGAGAGCGATGTCGCGCCCCTGCGACGCACGAAGCACACCAACCCGTTCATCGCCTTTCGTCGGTATCTCGCCTGGGATGCGTTCGCGGTGGCTCATGGCATGAGTGAGCCCGATCGCGACGCGTTGATCGAAGAACTCGATGCACGAATCGCCAAGGTCGCGGGCACCGGGTTCGTCTTCACACCATTTGCGCGGGCCGACAAACTCTCCGACGCTCTCGGGTTTTCTCTCAACGGTGGTGTGTGGGTAAAGGACGAGACGCACAACGTGGCTGGCTCGCAGAAGTCTCGGCATCTCTTCACCGAGTTGCTGCATCTCGTTGCCGCCGAGCGGCTAAATCTTGCACCCTGGAAATCGAACGCACGGCCTCCGCTCGCCATCGCTTCATGCGGCAACGCCGCGTTCGCCGCGAGCACGCTGGCCCGTGCGCTCGAGTGGCCGATCAAGGTGTTCGTGCCCGAGCATGCCGATGCAGCACTCGTGCAACGCTTGCGCGACCTTCGCGCCGACGTCGTGCATTGCCCGCGCCGCTCCGCCGATCCGCCGGGCGACCCGTGCGTGCATCGCTTTCGCGAAGCGACGGCGAGCGGGGCCATCCCGTTCGGTGTGCAAGGCCCCGAGAACGCCTGGTGCCTCGATGGTGGCCGCACGATTGGTTGGGAGATGGCGTACGTTGCCGAACACATGGAGCCACCGCTCATCGCGCGGTTGTTCGTGCAAGTCGGTGGGGGAGCCTTCGCCGCCAGCCTCGCCGAAGGGTTTCACGCCGGCGGCACGCGTGCCGCACTACACGCGGTGCAAGCCGAAGGTTGCGCGCCGCTCGCGCTCGCGTGGCAAGCGAGCGCCAAGTATCCGACTGCAGTCGCCGCCGCCGCACACTGGCGCGAGTGCATGACACCCTGGGCCAAGACACCGCAGTCGTTCGCCGACGGCATTCTCGATGACGAGACGTATGACTGGGTGTCGGTGTGTCGCGCCATGCGTGCCAGCGGCGGTTCGCCGGTCGTGGCGTCCGAACGGTACGTGCGCGAGGCGTACGAACTCGCGCACCGCACCACCGGCATCGACGTGAGCCCAACCGGAGCGTCAGGCCTCGCCGGGTTGCTCGCGGCGCGTGACCGAGTCGCCGACGACGAACGCGTCGCGATCGTGTTCAGTGGCATCCGTCGCGAGACACCCAAGCCTGCGTGAGCGGTTCGACACCCCGCCAACCGTTAGCCTTGCGCGCATGACTACACCCCGCATCGCAGCATCCGACCCAGCGCTCACATCGGGAATCGTGACTGCCGGTATCGTGCCCGCGCCATTGGCGCTCGACGGTGGCATGGATCCGCGCTCTGACATCTTCAACCGGCTGTTGAAGAGTCGTGTCATCATGCTCGGGTCGGATGTAGACGATGCAGTCGCCAACCAGATTTGTGCACAGTTGTTGTTCCTCGAGGGTGAAGACCCAAAGAGCGATGTGTGGCTGTACGTCAACTCACCCGGTGGTTCGGTCACTGCCGGCATGGCGATCTACGACACGATGCAGTTCATCTCGTGCGACGTCGCCACGGTGTGTGTCGGTCTTGCCGCGTCAATGGGCCAGTTCCTGCTCACCGCTGGCGCCAAAGGCAAGCGATACTCGTTGCCCAATGCGCGCATCATGATGCACCAACCGCTCGCCGGATTGCGCGGTCAGGCGGCCGACATCGCGATTCAGGCCGAGCAACTTGCATTCACCAAGCGCCGCATGGCCGAGCTCACCTCGCATCACTCCGGCAAACCGATCGAAGACATTCAGCGTGACTCGGAACGCGATCGTTGGTTCACCGCCGAGCAGGCCAAGGAATATGGTCTCGTCGACAAGGTGATCGTGAAGCGCGGCGAAATCCGCTAGTTCGCAACGAGCGCTACGGCGCGAGTGTGGTGTCTGGTGTGACGGGCAACGTCGGCACACCGGGCACCTGCACCACAAAGCCGTTCGAAAGGTCGATGCCGCACGTCGTCCCGGCGTAGATGCCGGCATCTTCCGCGGCTTGATCCGCACCGTATGCGAGGTCGGCCACCGTCTGCACGCTCTCCGGGTCGTTCACGTCCACCTGTGACGCAGCGATAAAGAGATCGCGCAAGGCGACGATGTCGTCTTCCACTTCGAGCGGCGCCACCTCGGCGAGTCGCGAGTAGTGCTCGATCAGCCGGTCCACCGCGGCATTGTCGGTGGGTGGCTCGGTGATCTCGGCAAGCCGATCGGCGAGCACCCGACAGAAGTTGGTGGCGGTGCGCGGGGTTTCGGCGCAACTGCTGAGCCCCACCGCGGCAAGGGCGGCGAGCAGCACCCGTGAGGACCCGCGAGCAAGCCGTGCCGCCACGCCGCTGCGACCGGGCCGTGCCGCCGTGCCCGACTCGTGCACACACCGTTTGAGAAGCATCATCGCCGTCCAAGTCTCACAGGTGACGGCCACGCGCAAGAGCATTCACCGGAGGTGCCATGTTTGCAACCGTTCGCTCCACCACGTTGCTCGGTGTCGTCGGCCGCGCCGTGGATGTCGAGGTGCATGTCGGCGTCGGCCTGCCCGGCTTCACCATCGTCGGTCAGCCCGACGAGGTGTGTCGCGAGAGTCGCGATCGTGTGCGGGCGGCATTTCTCTCGCGCGGTTTCGCCTGGCCCAACCGTCGCATCACGGTGAACCTGGCACCGAGTGGCGAACGCAAGGGCGGTGCCGGTCTCGACCTGGCGATTGCGATCGCAGTGCTGATTGCCGACGAGCAGTTGCCGCCGCACGTCGCCGAGCGGCTGGCGTTCGTCGCCGAGTTGGGTCTTGACGGTTCGTTGCGCAGCGTGATTGGTGCCGCCCCACTCGTTGCGGCCGTGCGCGACCATCGTGTCGTCGTGGCGCGTGGCAATGTTGCCGCGGCACGGGCGGCTGGCGCGGCGGATGTCGTTGCGGCCCGCGATCTGGCGCATGTCATCGCGTGCCTGCGTGGCGACGACGAGTGGCTGGTCGACACGGGGAGTGAAGCTGCGGCGGACGAAGCACCGACGCCCGACCTTGCCGATGTGCGTGGTCAGCCCGTCGCGCGACTCGCGTTGGAGATCGCTGCCGCGGGGGCACACCACTTGTTGCTCGTCGGCCCGCCCGGAGCCGGCAAGTCGATGTTGGCGCGCCGTCTGCCCGGCATCCTGCCGGCGCTCACCGACGACCAGGCGCTGTCGTGCACGATGGTGCACTCTGCTGCGCACGTGTCAATGTCGACGAGTGGGCGCGTCACGCGGCCGCCGTTTCGCTCGCCGCACCACTCAATCTCGCTCGTCGGATTGATTGGCGGCGGCACGTCGGCAATGCGGCCCGGCGAGATCTCGCTCGCTAGCGAGGGCGTGTTGTTTCTCGACGAGCTCGGCGAGTTTGCCCCCAGCGTGCTCGATGCACTGCGGCAACCACTCGAAGAAGGTGTCGTGCATGTGTCGCGGGCACGCACCACGCTCACGTTTCCGGCGCGGTTCCTGCTCGTTGCGGCGGCGAACCCTTGCCCGTGTGGTGCGGGTGCACCTGGTGTGTGCGTGTGCGACGATGCCGCGCGCGCCAAGTATGTGCGGCGGTTCTCGGGCCCGCTGCTTGATCGGTTCGATCTGCGAGTGAGCGTTGGTTTGCCACGTGTCGACGACTTGGTCGACGGTGGCAAGGGCGAAACATCGGCGCTGGTCGCGGCCCGAGTATTGCGTGCGCGTGCAATTGCAGTAGAGCGCAACGGCACGGTGAACAGCACAGTCAACGGCACAGTCAACGGCACGGTCAACGCCAAGATTGCAGTCGACGACCTCGATACCGTTGCGCCATTGGCCCCGGCAGCGCGGGCATTGTTGCGCCGCGAACTTGAAGTCGGCAGGTTGAGCGGTCGCGGACTCCATCGTGTGCGCCGCGTGGCACGCACCATCGCCGATCTCGATGGCGCACCAGAGGTGGTGGGGGAATCACACGTTGCCACAGCGTTGCAATTGCGCACCGGGCTGGGTGTGTTGATGGGCGGCCGCTGATGCCGGCCGGTGCCGTGCCCGACGCGTCCGATGCGCTCGGCGCGCACATCAATCACGACGAGCGAGTCGTTGCCGCCGCCATCGCCGCGCTGCCTGGCATCGGGCCGCAGCGCCTGCGCACGTTCATCGGTGCACTCGGTGTGATGTCCACCTGGCACGTCGTGCGTGGCGAAGTGCGTGCTCCCGCACACATCGCCGCGGTATTGCAGTACGACAACCTGCACCATGTCGTGCGACGTGCTGCGACTTCGCAACTACTCGACCAGATGGCCGAGTCACTGCACGCTGGCAACATTCGTGTGTTGTTGGCGAGCGACGCGGAGTATCCCGCCTCGCTGCGCGACGACTTCGCCGCACCCGCGGTGTTGTTCGCGCGCGGCAATCTCGCAGCCTTCACCAATCGCCGGGTGGGCATCATCGGCACGCGTGCGGCGAGCGCGGCGGGGCGACACTTTGCGCGACAACTCGGGAGCGACCTGGCCCAGAACGGTGTCTCGGTGGTGTCGGGCTTGGCGCGCGGCATCGACGCAGCCGCACATCGTGGGGTCATCAGTCGCAGCGCGGATGACGACGACACGCAACGCGACGCCCCCACGACCACCGGTGCACCGATTGCCGTAGTCGCGTCGGGGCTGGATGTGGTGTACCCGCGCGAACACGCCGCCCTCTGGCAGCACGTCGCCGAGCGCGGCGTGATCATCGGTGAGTCGCCGCCAGGCTGCGCGCCCGACGCTTTTCGGTTCCCGTTGCGCAATCGCATCCTTGCTGCGGTCAGCGAGATTCTCGTCGTGGTCGAGTCTCGGGCCACCGGCGGCTCGATGATCACCGTCGAAGAGGCCGCCCAACGCGGGGTGACGGTGATGGCCGTGCCGGGCTCGCCGCACAGCGAGACGAGCGCCGGCACCAATGCGTTGATCTCCGACGGTGCCGCAACGGTGTGCGATGCCACCGATGTGATGGTTGCGCTCGGTCTCGACCATCATCGCCATGCCGCCAGCAGCGATGCGCGCACGCGACCGTTGCCCGCCGACCGAGTCGTGCTCGATGCGCTCGCGCGCCGGCCGATGACCTTCGAGCAAATCGTCGCCGAGGTCAATCTTCCGCTGCAAGACGTCGCGATGAGCCTCGGCCGTCTCGATGCGCAGGGTTGGGCAGTGGTCAACGGTGGATGGTGGGAGGCGCTGCTCGCGATGCGCGCGGCAACTACCGTTTGAAAGGTGAGCGCGACCGATCGATGGAATATCGCCGGCTTCGTCACCTCCCTCACCGCATCCGCCAGCAATACGGTGAGCGCGTATCAGCGCGACGTGCGGCTGTTCTCCGAATGGGTCGAGCGCCACGGCGTGAAGGGTCCGACGCAGGTCACCAAGTCGCACGTGCGCTCGTATGTTGCGTTTCTCACCACGAGCAAGTTGGCGCGCCGCAGCATCGCCCGCAAAAAGGCGGCACTCGGCCGCTACTTCGGATGGCTGTCGCGCAACGGCAAGGTGAAGGTCGACCCGACGCTCGGCGTGAAGACGCCCGCCGACAAGGGCCGTCTGCCGAAGGTGCTGACCGGCGAGCAACTACGCACATTGTTGGAACGCCATCCCCCCGAACATCCGCGTTGGCGGCACCTGCGCGACGATGCGGTGGTGGAGATGTTGTACGGCAGCGGCCTGCGCGTCAGCGAGTTGTGCGCCCTCGACGTGGACTCCGTCGACGCGCGCCGCTGCGTGGTGCGTGTGATGGGCAAAGGCAGCAAGGAGCGCCAAGTGCCGGTCAGCAAACCGTCGGTCGAGGCGATTCGCGACTGGGTGAAGTTGCGTCACGAAGTAGTGGGCGAGTCGGAGTCGGGCCGCGCGCGCACGACGACGGTCGACGACCTGGCGTTGTTCCTCAATCATCGTGGGCGACGCATCACGCCGCGCGATGTGCGCCGCCTGATCGACGATCGCGCGATGTCGCCGACACACCCGCACGCCTTGCGCCACACCTTCGCCACGCACCTGTTGGACAACGGCGCCGACCTGCGCACGGTGCAAGAACTGCTCGGCCACGCCGATGTCGCTACCACGCAGCGCTACACCCACGTGAGCAAGGAACGATTGAAGACGGCGTACGGGGCGTCGCACCCACGCGCATGAATCCGCGACCCGAACGGCTCACGCTCGACGAAGCGTGGAAGCGATGGCACGACACGCAGCATCCGCCGGCACGCGATTGGTTGGTGGTGCACTACGCATCACTCGTCAAGTTCGTCGCCGGCCGTTTGTCGGCGGGTTTGCCGAAACGAGTGGAGACGAACGATCTCGTCAGTGCCGGCATGGTCGGTCTCGTGCAGGCCATCGATCGTTTTGCCCCGACCGAAGGCGTGAAGTTCGAGTCGTATGCAGTGCCGCGCATTCGCGGCGCAATCCTCGACAGTCTGCGCGCCCTCGACTGGGTGCCGCGCTCGGTGCGTGCGCGTTCGCGACAGATCGAAGTGGCAATCGCCCAACTACAAAACGATCTCGGTCGCCCCGCCACCGACGCCGAGATTGCCGAGCGTCTGTCGATCACGGTTGACGAACTCAACGAGTGGTTGGCGGATGTTGCGTCGAGCGCGATTGGTCCACTCGACCATGTGGCCCTCGATTCACACGCGATGCCCGAGACCAGCGACTTTCAGCGCGCAACCAACCCCGACGCAGCAATCGAGTCGGGCGAACTGCGCCGCGCCATGCGCGATGCCATTCGCAAGTTGCCCGAACGCGAACGCACGACGTTGTTGTTGTATTACGAGGAAAATCTCACGTTCGGTCAGATCGGTGAAGTGCTCGATGTGACGGAGAGTCGCGTGTCGCAGATACACGCCAAGGCAGTGTTGCAATTGCGCGGCCATCTGGCCGCCGCCGACTTCCGCTGACGGTACGTCGCGCCGCACGATCGCCACATGATCGCCACATGATCGCCGCCTTCGCTGTTGCCGCGTGCCTGGTGTTGCCGAGCGGCGCCCAGGTGGTCGACCCGTTTCGCGCGCCAGAGTGTGATCGTTGTGCCGGCAACCGCGGGCTCGAACTCGCCGTCGTGCCGGATTTGCCGCTCGCCGCCGGGCTGAGCGGCATCGTCACCTTTGCCGGTCAGGTTGGCGGACGCAACTATGTGGTGGTGCGTGCGGCGAGTGATGCACGAGTGCGTGTCACCTATGGCGGGCTGGCTGCCATCTCGGTGTCGCGCGGCGACCGCGTGGTGCGCGGTGAGCACCTGGGGCGCGTGGCGACCGACCTCTTCCTCGGGGTGCGCATCGGCGAGCGGTACGTCGATCCGCTGACGATGGTGACGAATTCAGCCCCCGGTCGTCACGGCAGCGCCGCGCCGCGCTTTCGCGTCACCTTGGGCACGGTTCCTGCCGGTCGGTGTTGACCGGGCCAATCACGCGTCCGCAGCCCACGAATCGCCCGATAGCGTCCACTCCGCAATTCACCAACATTCTCGTACCGCAACCTGTGGTCGCTTTGGCGCAACGGTGCGAGCCCTAACCACAGGAAGGAGATAGTCATGGCAATCATCAGTATGCGCCAGATGCTCGAGGCGGGCCTGCACTTCGGCCACCAGACCCAGCGTTGGCACCCGAAGATGGAGCGCTTCATTCATGGTGAGCGCAACGGCATCTACATCATCGACTTGGAGCAGACGCTCCAGCGCATCGAAGCTGCGTACAGTTTCGTTCGCCAACTCGCATCGGGCGGCGGCGTGGTGCTCTTCGTCGGCACGAAGAAGCAGGCGCAGGATCCGATCAAGAACTACGCGGAGAAGTCGGGCATGCCGTACATCAACGAGCGTTGGCTCGGTGGCATGCTCACCAACTTCGGCACCATCTCCAAGCGCGTCACGAAGATGATCGAACTCGAGCGTCTTTCTGCCTCGCCGGAGTGGGCGCAGATCCCCAAGAAAGAGGCGCTGCTCATGTCGCGCGAACTCGCCAAGTTGCAGCGCAACCTTTCGGGCATCCGCAACATGGTGCGTCAACCCGATGCCATCTTCGTGCTCGACACGCAGACCGAGCACCTCGCGGTGACCGAAGCAAACAAGCTCGGCATCCCCGTCATCGCAGTGGTCGACACGAACGTGAACCCCGACCTCGTGCAGTACCCGATCCCGGGCAACGACGATGCGATCCGCGCCAACGAGTTGATGACCCGCGTGATTGCCGAGGCAATCGCCGAAGGTCGTTTCATCGCCGAGAAGGCCGGTGGCCAGGTGCAGAACCCGGCGACTGCCGTCGTCGACAATGCGGTGTTCGCCGCCGAGCAGGCGCGCGCCCGTGAAGAGGCGAAGGCCGCGCAGGCAACACGCGACGCCAAGTTGGCAGGTGAGTCCAACTAATGGCCATCAACGCCAAGGATGTGCAAGCCCTCCGCCAGGCGACTGGCGCGGGGATGATGGATTGCAAGAAGGCGCTCGAGCAATCGAACGGTGACGTCGAAGCCGCGAAGAAGTGGCTGCGCGAGAAGGGTCTCGCCGCCAGCGCGAAGCGATCCGATCGCGAGAACAACCAGGGCGTTGTGGCGCTGTCGATCGACTGCCCGCTCGCAGCAATCGTCAAGTTGAAGAGTGAGACCGACTTCGTTGCATCGAGCGAATCCTTCGTTGCCGAAGCGCAAGCACTCGCCGATCTCGTTCGCGCGAAGGGCACGGCAGCCGTTGCCGAACGCGCAAAGCAACTCGAAGACCTGCAGATTCTGTTGAAGGAGAAAATCGAGCTCGGCGAAGTCGTGCGCTTCGAGGCTGCTGCCGGCAACGTCATGGATTCTTACGTGCACATCCAAGGTGGCCGCGGTGTGAACGTGGTCGTGGTCGAGATGAAGGGTGCCACCGAAGAGTTGGCGCACGACATTGCCGTGCACATTGCATTCGCCCGCCCGAAGTATCTCACCCGTGAAGAGGTGCCGGCTGCGGCAGTGGACGCCGAGCGCGCCACGCTCGAAACCGCCACCCGCAACGAGGGCAAGCCCGAAGCGGCCATCGGCAAGATCGTCGAAGGCAAGCTCAATGGCTTTTACAAAGACCTGTGCCTGCTCGAGCAGCCCTACGCCAAGGATGACAAGAAGTCGGTTAAGCAAGTAATCGGCTCGGCATCCATCGTGCGGTTCGCGCAAATCGAAATCGGGTAATCTCAAAGACGGCATGTCACCACGCACCCAGCCCCGCTGGAAACGCGTGGTATTGAAATTGTCGGGCGAGGCACTCGCCGAGAAGTCCGGTTTTGGTCTCGACAATGATGTCTTGGCGCAACTCGCCGGCGAACTCAAGGAAGCACGCGAGGAATTCGGTGTCGACATCGCCGTCGTGGTTGGCGGCGGCAACTTCTGGCGCGGCACCAAAGGCAGCGGTCGCGGCATGGATCAGGCACAGGCCGACTACATGGGAATGATCGCGACGGTCATCAATGGTCTCGCGTTACAGGATGCGCTCGAACGAGCGGGGCAGTACTCGCGCGTGATGACTGCCGTCGAGATGCCGAAAGTCGCCGAGCCGTACATCCGTCGTCGGTGTGAACGCCACTTGGAGAAGGGTCGCATCGTGATTCTTGCCGGTGGTACGGGCAACCCGTTCTTCACCACTGATACCGCTGCCGCGTTGCGCGCTGCCGAGATCGAAGCAGAGGCGATCCTGAAGGGCACGCACTCTGGAGTGGATGGCATTTACTCCGCCGACCCGAAAATCGACAAGAGTGCGACGCGCTTCAAGAAGTTGTCGCACCTCGACGTAATCAACAAGGGCCTGCGCGTCATGGACTCCACTGCAATCACGTTCTGTATGGACAACAAACTGCCAATCGTCGTGTTCAATCTGCTGCAAAAGGGCAACTTGCGTGCGATTCTCAACGGCGAAGAAATCGGTACGCTAGTCGCGTGATCGACGACACACTGCTCGAGTCGCTCGACAAGATGCAAAAGGCCGTCGAGCATGTGCAACACCAATTCGTCACCGTGCGCACCGGTCGTGCGTCTCCGGCGCTCATCGA
>VGBY01000020.1 GCA_016870295.1 Actinomycetota bacterium | reverse complement strand
GGTACCGCATCATGACCGAACGCTTCGGCGCAAAGAACCCGGCCAGCCACTTGATGCGCTTTCATACTCAGACTGGTGGCGCGACTCTCACCGCGCAGCAGCCGCTGAACAACGTGGTGCGCGTCGCAGTGCAGAGCATGGCGGCGGTACTGGGCGGCACACAGAGCCTGCACACCAATGGCTATGACGAGGCACTGGGGCTACCGACGGAAGAGGCGGCGCGCATTGCACTGCGCACGCAGCAAATCATCGGTTATGAGAGCGGCATCACGGATACACCCGATCCGCTCGCGGGTTCGTATTACGTGGAGTCGCTCACCAATGAGGTCGAGCGACTGGCATGGGAGTACATCAAGCGCATCGACGAGATGGGCGGCGCCGTGAACGCCATTGAGGCTGCATTCCAAATGGAAGAGATCGAGGAAGCGGCATATTCCTATACGAAGTCGATTGACGACAACTCGCGCACCATCGTGGGTGTCAACAAGTTCACGGCGGATGAAACAACCGACATGCCGATACTCAAGGTGGATGCCGAGCGTGAGCGCAATCAAGTCGACCGATTGAAGAAGTTCAAAGCATCACGCGACGCATCTCAGGTCGCTGCGCGGTTGGACGCGGTGCGTGCGGCAGCCCGTGGCAGCGACAACCTTCTTTACCCGATGAAAGCCGCACTCAAGGTGAATGCGACACTCGGGGAAGTGAGCGACGCACTTCGCGATGTGTTCGGGGTGTATCGCCCAGGCTGAGCCCCGACGGGCTTCCGCGCGACGGCAGCTGCCGGCGCAGACGGTTAGGTGAGGCGGTTGATGCGCGGTGCGGGTCGCTCGAAACCCTTCGGCACGTCGGTTGGCCAGCCGAGATACACCATCGCGACGACCGTGGTATCGCTGGGAAACCCGCAGAACTTCGTCACGGCGTCATTGGTGCCCTTCGGACACGACGACCAGAAACTGGCGAGGCCGAGCGCGGTTGCCCCGAGCAACAACGTTTGCACCGCTGCTGCGACCGCATCGCGATTCTCCGCCGTGCGAAGGTCGGAGTCGCCGACCTCGGAGCCCACGACGAGCACGACAGGTGTTCGCGCAAACTTGCCGCGCGTCTTGGTGATCCGTGGTTCTGGTTCGCCCTGTGCGGCCATCACTTCGGCACACACCGAACCGAGTTGCAACCGCGACTCACCGCGCACTTCGGCAAAGACCCACGGCCAGGTGAGCTTGTGGTTCGGCGCCCATGTCGAAAGCTCGCAGAGTTGTTGCACCACCGTGGGTTCGACGTCGCGTGAACGGTCGATCATCAAATTGGTGCGCCGCGCGCGAACGAGCACCGAAAAGTCGTCGAAGTTCATGCGCGAACGACGCTGTTGCGCGGCATGTGACTAGTTCTTGTGCAGGGCGGCATTCAAGCCACCCCAACTTCCCTTGCGCACGACGGCTTCGACTGCGCCGGTCGTGGAGTTGCGGCGAAACAACATGTTCGATACCCCCGACATTTCGCGGGCCTTCACCGTGCTGCCGTCGGGCAGGCGAACGAGCGTGCCAGCGGTGACGTACAAGCCGGCTTCGATGATGCTGTCGTCGCCGAGGCTGATACCCAGTCCACTGTTGGCGCCGAGCAGGCATCGCTCGCCGACGGTGATCATCTCCTTGCCGCCACCCGACAACGTGCCTTGAATGGAGGCGCCACCACCGATGTCGCTGCCGTCGCCGACGATGACACCGGCGGAGATGCGACCCTCGACCATCGACACTCCGAGCGTGCCGGCGTTGAAGTTGCAGAAGCCCTCGTGCATCACGGTGGTGCCCTCCGCGAGGTGTGCACCGAGCCGCACGCGACTGGCGTCAGCGATGCGTACGCCGGACGGCATGACGTAGTCGGTCATGCGCGGGAACTTGTCGACGCCGTTCACCGTGAGATGTTCACCCTTGCGGCGCAGGGCGTCGCGAACTTCGTCGAGCACGTCAAGTGCGACCGGCCCGATGCTCGTCCACGCAACGTTGGTGAGCAGACCAAAGACCCCGTCCAGGTTCAGCGTGCGCGGCTTGGCGAGGCGGTGCGAAAGCAGGTGCAGCCGCAGATACACATCAGTTGCATCACGCGGTGCAACTGCGGTATCAATTTCGATGACAACCGGAACGATGTCGACGCCACGCCGCGCATCGACCGTGTGTGGTGGTGCCGCATCGCGCTCGTGCGCCGGACACGCATCGCCCCAGCCGAGGCGGCGAAAGTGTGCGTCGAGCACCGCACCGCCCGACGAAATCGTCGCCGAGCCCACACCCCAAGCGCGGGTGGTGGTGTTGGTCGCGTTTGCGCCGGTGGTCATTCCATCACCTCTGGTCGCAGGGTGGGGAAGAGGATGACCTCGCGAATCGTCGACACACCAGCCAGCAACATGGTGAGACGGTCGAGGCCGATGCCAAGACCGCCGGTCGGTGGCAGGCCGAATTCGAGCGCACGCAAGTAATCCTCGTCGACGGTGCCGGCCGTGACATCGCCGGCCTCCTTGGCGCGTTGCTCGGCTTCGAATCGTCCGCGTTGCTCGACGGGGTCGTTCAACTCGCTGAAGCCGTTGGCCAACTCACGCGCCTGCACGAACAACTCGAATCGCTCGGTGAGATGCGGATCGTTGCGGTCGACGCGGGCGAGCGGCGAAATCTCGACGGGGTGTCCGGTGACGAACGTTGGCATCAGCAACTCCTGCTCTGCCTTCTCGGCGAAGATCGCTTCAATGATGCGTCCCGAGCCCCAGTGCTTCTCCCACTTCACGCCGTTGTCGTCGGCGACTTTGCGTACGTCGGCAACCGACTGTGATGGGTGCAGCTCCCGGCCCACCTTGGCGCCGGCGAGGTCGACCATCCGTTTGCGTGGCCACGGTTTTGACAAGTCGCACGCCGTACCCGCGATGTCGATGGTGGTGGTGCCGAGCGCGTCACGCGCCGCATTGACGATGACCGCCTGTGTCAAGTCCATGATGTCGGTGTAGTCGGCGAATGCCTGATACGACTCGAGCATCGTGAACTCGGGATTGTGACGGGTGGAGACGCCCTCGTTGCGGAACACACGACCGATCTCAAAGACGCGCTCCATGCCGCCGACGATGAGTCGCTTGAGATGCAGTTCGAGTGCGATACGCAGGTATAGCGGCATGTCGAGGGCGTTATGGTGCGTGAGGAAGGGCCGCGCGTGTGCGCCGCCGGCTTCGACATGCAAGACCGGCGTTTCTACTTCTACGTATCCGCGCTCGCCGTACGTCTTGCGAATACTGGCAATGACGGCGTGGCGAATCTCGAACGTTCGGCGCGCATCCGCGTTGACGATGAGGTCGGCGTAGCGCTGGCGGAAGCGCGTGTCAACGTCGGCGAGGCCGTGCCATTTGTCGGGCATCGGGCGCAGTGTTTTGGCCAGCAACTGCACCTCGCTGACCTTCACCGACAATTCACCTTTGCGGGTGGTCATCACCACGCCGCGTCCCCCAACCCAGTCACCCATGTCGAAGGAGTTGATGAGGTCGAATGCTTCGTCGCCCACGACCGACTTGCTGACGAAGAGTTGGATCTCGTCGTTACGGTCGCGCACCGTGATGAAGATGAGTTTGCCCTGATCGCGCTTCAGCATGATGCGACCGCACACCGCAACCAACTCGGTGGTCTCGGTGCCGGCGGCGAGCGAGCCGTGTGCCGCGCGAATCTCGCCGAGCGTGTGGGACCGATCGAAACGGTACGGATACGGATTGATGCCGCGCGCCTTCAACGCAGCAATCTCGTCGAGACGCCGCTCGCGGAAGGCGGCGAGGTTGACCGCAGGTGCAGCGTTCTGAGTCGTGTCGTCGTTCATGCGATGACGACGAGCACGTCGCCCGAGCCGACCTTGTCACCAGGTTTCACGTTCACCGACGTGACGGCGCCGGCCTTGTCGGCCTGAAGTTGATTCTCCATCTTCATTGCTTCGAGCACGACGACGGGATCGCCTGCTTTGACGTGTTGCCCGACTTCGACGAGCACCTTCACGATGGTGCCCTGCATCGGTGCGACGACGCTGCCGGCGCCAGCCAGAGATGATGCTGCAGCCGAAGCGCGCGGAGCGCGGCGCGCCACCGGGGCGGCGCCACCCGCCTCGGGCACCCACGCCTTCACTTCGAAACGCTTGCCGTTGACCTCGACGGTGGTCGTCTTCTCGACGAGACCGGCCGTGGGTGGCTCGGCTGGTGTGACCCGTGGGTTGACGCCGCTCAGATCGAGTTTCTCCTCGACCCACTTCGTGCTGTGCTGCATCGCGGCAAAATCCGGGTGACGCAGGATTGCGAGATCGGCCGGAATCGTCGTGTGCACGCCTTCGACCTGCAGTTCGTCGAGCGCGCGAATCGTGCGCGCGATTGCAGTGGGTCGGTCTTTGCCCCACACGATGAGTTTGCCGATCAGATTGTCGTAGTACTGACTGATGGTGTCGCCGGCTTCGTAACCGCCGTCGAATCGCACACCGAAACCATCGGGCACCTTCAGTGCGCTGATCGTGCCGGGCGAGGGGAGGAACTTGCCACCGGCCGGATTCTCTGCGTTGATACGAATCTCGATGGAATGCCCACGGCGCAGCGCGTTGACCTGCTTCTGCGTCATCGGCAACTTTTCGCCGTCGGCGACACGAATCTGCCACTCGACGAGGTCGATACCGGTGATCATCTCAGAAACCGGGTGTTCGACCTGCAGGCGCGTGTTCATCTCCAAGAAGAAGAAGTCGCCGTCTTGGTAGATGAATTCGACGGTGCCGGCGTTGTAGTAGCCGACCGCCTTGGCCGCCTTGACCGCAGCCTCACCCATGGCTTCTTCGACGCCGTCGGGTAGCGCGGGCGCGGGTGCTTCCTCGATGAGTTTTTGATGTCGTCGCTGTGCCGAGCAGTCGCGCGTCGAGACCCACACGACGTTGCCGTGCTTGTCACCGACCAACTGCACTTCGATGTGACGCGGCCAGGTGAGGTAACGCTCGACGTAGATTTCGTCGCGGCCGAAGAACGCCTTCGACTCGCGTTGTGCGGAGTCCATCGCTTCTTGCACCGATGCCGCCTCTTTGACCACCTTCATGCCGCGTCCGCCGCCGCCGAACGCCGCTTTGATGGCGATGGGCCAACCGTTGTCCTTGCCGAACTTGACAATTTCGGCTGCCGATGTGACGAATTCGGTGGTGCCCGGCACGATCGGAGCACCACCACGCAGTGCGGCCTTACGCGACGACACCTTGTCGCCCATTTCGATGATTGCTGCAGGCGGCGGGCCGATGAATGCGACGCCGAGATCAGTGATGGCTTGCGCGAAGTCGGCATTCTCGGAGAAAAAGCCGTAACCGGGGTGCACGGCATCGGCGCCGCTCTTGCGGATTGCGTCGAGAATCGCCCCGGTGTTGAGGTAGCTCTGCGCCGCCGTCTCACCGCCGAGGGCGTAGGCCTCGTCGGCAAGTCGCACATGCAGGGCGTTGCGGTCGAGCTCGGAGTAGACGGCGACGGTGGCAATCCCCATCTCCCGCGCGGTACGGATGACGCGAACGGCAATTTCTCCGCGGTTGGCAATCAGGATTTTCTTCGGCACGAACACCTATCTTGTGAGAGCAATGACGCCTTCGAATCCTAGTTCGGCAACGATTTGGCCCATCGGGTGGACGGTGCATCATGTGGCGGAGACGGGCTCCACGAACGACGACCTCGTGGCTGCGGCGAGTGCGGGCGCACTGGATCGCACGGTGATCGTTGCGGACTTCCAGACGGCAGGCAAGGGGCGTCTCGATCGCACGTGGGATGCCACGCGCGGCAGCAACCTCTTGGTGTCGCTGCTGTTTCGTTACGAGAGCGAAGACCCGTCGCGTTTTGCGCGAATCGTCGCGCTCGCCGCTCGTGATGCGTGTGAGTCGCTGAGCAAGACGCCGGTGCAGGTGAAGTGGCCGAATGACTTGATCGTGGGCGGTCGCAAGTTGGGTGGGTTGCTCGCAGTCGCATCACCGCGCGAACGATTCGTCGTGGTGGGAATCGGCGTCAACGTCGGTTGGGCGCCGCCGGATGCCGTATCGCTGGCGAGTGCGTCACAAACCGGTGCGCCGCGCATCGCGTCGGGCGAGCGCATGCCAGCGCCACTGATACTGCCACCAACCCTGACACCCCAGGTGCTCCTCGTGGCGATGCTTGAGCGCGTCGATACACGGCGCCAGTGCGATGACGCCCAGTTGCGAACCGAACATAAGTCGGTGCTTGCCACGCTCGGCGCGCGTGTGCGCATCGACCTGCGCGCGGGCGAGTCGTTGTTCGGAGACGCAATCGACTTGGACGACGCATCACGGCTGATCGTGCAAGATGACGAAGGCGTTCGCCATGTGATTGATGTCGGCGATGTGGTGCACCTGCGCGTGCAGTAATTTCACTACCGTCGTACGGCGGTGTCACCGTGTGCATGAACGAAGAGACCGTATGAACGAAAATCCCGTATGAACGAAAATCTTGTGGCACAGAGGCGCGAGCGTCAGCAGGTCTGGCTGGTGGCAGCCGCGCTGCTCGTGGTGTTGAGTGTTGCCGGCTACTTCGGGGTGGGGCGGGCGCTCGACACGCGATTCACCGATGTGCGCCGTGAGCTCTCGCTCTCTTCGACGCTCGCCGACCCGAACGATCAGTTCGTCAACTTTCTTCTGGTTGGCTCCGACTCACGGGCCGGTGCCGACCCGAGCGATCCTGATTTCGGCAACGTCGGTGGTGAAGGCGAGGTGCAGGGTCGGCGTAGCGACACCTTGATCATCGTGAACGTAGAAAAGTCATCGGGGATCATCTCGCTGTTGTCGATTCCACGTGACCTGTGGGTGAACATCGGCGACTCCGACAACACCGAACGCATCAATGTGGCGTATCGCGAAGGTGCGCCCGTCGTCGTGCGTACGGTGACACGCGCACTCGGTATCCCGATTCATCATTACTTGGAGATCGACTTCCAGGGCTTCAAGGATTTGGTGGATGCCGTCGGCGGGGTCACCGTGTGTGTTGAACATCCGACGCGCGATCGCAACACGGGTCTCTATATCAAGCCCGGCTGCAAGAACCTGACCGGCGTGCAATCACTGGCGTACGCGCGCAGTCGCTTCTTTGAGGAGAAAGTCGACGGCGAGTGGCGTATCGACGGCACATCCGACATCGGACGCGGTAAACGTCAGCGACTCTTCACCGCGCTCCTGCTGCAGACGGCGGTGAATCGCACGCTCGGCGACCCGTTCCGCGCCGGCACGATCATGGACGGCGCCACCTCGGCATTGCTCGTCGACGAACGGCTTGACATGTTGGAGTTCGCCAAACTGATGCGACCGGCTGCGACGGGCAAACTGCGTCGATTCGTACTCGACACGTACGGCGACACGGTGCGCGGCAACTCCGTGCTGCGGCTCGCCGACTCTTCGGCGCCGGTGCTGGCGTTTTATTCGGGGACGGGTCCCGCGCCGGTCCCCCCGGAGTGACGCGCACGCTCGACCGTCGCGCTGCGACGCACGAAATCGCGCACTCCGTCACTTGTCGTTGGTTCGCACACATGGTTGCCCTGTGCGTGATCGCAACCGAGCAGTCGCAGACGCTGTAGTTGTTCGGCTGACTGCACCCACTCTGCCACCACCGACATGTCGAGGGAGTGCGCGAGTTGCACGATCGACCGCACGATCGGGTCGTCGGCTCCGTCGCGACCAATGTTGCGGATGAACGTGCCGTCGAGTTTGAGTTGCGCGGCGCGAAAATCGCGCAAGTGGGCGAGTGAGGAGTAGCCGGTGCCGAAGTCGTCGATCGAGAGCCGCACATCGAGCCTCCCGAGCGCGTTGAGACTGCGGGTAATCGCCGCACTGCCGGCCAACGCGGTGGCTTCGGTGAACTCCAGCACGAGTTGTTTGGTATCGATGCCCGCCGCGCCGAGTGCCGCCGTCGTGCGCTCGACGAAGCCCGCGTCGCTCAACTGGCGCGGCGACACGTTCACGTGCATCGTGACCGAGCGCTCGAGCGTGCCATCGTCGAGCAGAGTGCGCAGCGTGCGCGCAGCGGTAGCGATGACCCAATCGCCAATCGGGCCGATGACGCCGGTTTCTTCGGCGACGTCGAGAAACGCTGGCGGTGTCAACGCGCCGCGCTCCGGATGCTGCCAGCGCAACAACGCTTCAATCGCCACGACACGACCCGTGTGGATGGAGATGATCGGCTGGTACACGAGCGACAACTCCGTCCGCGCGAGTGCGCGCTCCAGTTGTGAGCCGAGCGTCAAGCGGTCGCGTGCCTGCGTGCGCATCGCTTCGCTGTACACCTCGCAACGACCCTTGCCACGTTGCTTGGCGCGATACATCGCCGTATCGGCGTTGACCAACAGCGTGAGCGCCGCATCCGTCGGTGACTGCTCGGCGAGCAAGGCCTGTGTGGCGATTGCGATGCCGACGCTCGCCCCCGAGGTCACCTCGACGCCTTGGATGACGTGTTGGCCAGTGATACTGACGCGCAGTCGCTCGGCGATCTCCATCGCGAGCGACTCATCCCCGACACCTTCGGCGAGTACGGCGAACTCGTCGCCACTCAGTCGCGCAACCACATCGGACGGTCGCGTTGCATTCACGAGTCGCTTGCCGACGCTGACGATGAGTTGGTCGCCGAAGCGGTGCCCGACGGTGTCGTTCACGTTTTTCAGCCCGTCAAAGTCGAGGAACATCACGGTGACGCCGCGCTTCAGTGTGCGACTGCGATCGAGCGCCTCGGCGACGCGCCGCAGAAACAGCGTGCGATTGGGCAAGCCGGTGAGCTCGTCGTGGGTTGCCTGGCGCTGCAGTTCCGCCTGTGTTTGTTTGTGCTCGGTGACATCGCGGGCAACGATGGAGTAGTGGTCGACCGTCGAGTCGGCGCGGCGCACGACGTGCAACGTGAGCGCCAGCGTGCGCATGAAACCGTCCGGGCTGCGATGGCCGAGTTCTCCCGACCATGAACTGCGCGTCGCGCCGATCAATACCTCGCGCGGCACTTGATTTCGCACCGCATCAAAGAAGGTCGCGGCGGCCTCATGGTCGGTGTCGGGAGCGTCGGATGTGTCGGCGATGCCCAACAATTCACCCGCACCTCGATTGGCGAACACGAGGCATGCGTTGGTGTCGTAGACGACTATCGCATCGTGGGCGGCATCGAGCGCACCGACGAGTTGATCGTTGAGTTGGTCGTTGCGCACGAGCGTGCTCATGTCGTGTGCCGTGCCGATGTAGTGGGAAACGTGCTGATCGAGGTCGCGCACCGGATGTGCGGCGAAGGCGATCACGACGTCGTTTCCAGCCACATCGGTGACGCGGAAGTGGGCGACGAACGGCGCATCGGCCGCCCGCGTGGCAATCCACTGCGACTCCAGTTCGGCGCGTCGCGCCGGCACGGCGTGCGACCATGCAGCAACACCCAGCGTGAGCGGAGCACCACCCAACGCGAGTGCACGGAAGGCGTCGTTGGCGGCGATCAGCCGACCGTCGAGGTCGGTCTCACACAGGGCGATGGGAAGCGAAGCGAGTGCGCGATCGATGCGTCAAGTCTCACAGATTCACGCGCTCCAGTGGGGGAACGAGCGGGTTCAGACTGCGACGACGACCGACGCGACTGCCGCAGTTGGATGGGCGACTGCCGCGGTTGGTTAGGGCGCCTGCACGTAGAACGTGCTCTCGGCCAGGTCAAAGGTGCTCATCTCCACCGCCGTGAGCAACGCATCAGCATCCACTTGACCGTCGGCATTCGTGATGCCGGATACATCGAGCGCCTTGTCCAGTGCGAACACCGTCAACAAGTACTGGCGTCGCTCGCCACTCGACGGGCAGGGTGGTTGATACGCGGCGTTTCCATCACTATTCGTGGCGACGACCACGTCAGGTGGTGTCGCGCCTTCTCCGATTGCAACGGTGCCGCCGGTGATGTTGGCCATCGCCCAGAGAATTCGGTCGGGCGTCTCCACGTCGTGCAACAACACGGCGAGCGTCACGGTGCCGGGTGGCTGGGCAGAGATCTCGAGTGGCGGCGACACGTTGCGGCCGTAGCACGTAAAGGCGAGGTCGATATCGGCACCGTCGATCCACGGTCCACGAATTGCAAACGCTTCGCTCGGTTCGAGCGAGACTGAGGACTCCGTCGGCGCAATCGCGATGCTCTCGTTCTGTTCGGGAGTGGCCGGCGCGAGCACTCGCCCGTCTCGCGAGCACGCAGTCAGTGCGAGCAACAAGATCACGACACCGAGAAGTTGCGTGCGTCGTGCGGTCATCGCCTACGAGAGTACGAGATGATGCAGCGGCGCGCAGCGACTCGAGCAGTAATCAGCAACTAGCCTGCTGCGTGCACATGAACGAGCGCCTCAGCATTCTCACGGTGCACGCACACCCTGATGACGAAGCGTCAAAGGGTGCGCCAACGCTGGCCAAGTATTCGCGCGAAGGAATCCACACCGTGCTGGTGTGCTGCACCGGCGGAGAAGAGGGCGACCTCAACAATCCGGCATTGAAGGAACCTGGCCAGCCATTCCACAATCTGGAGGGTGATGCGGCGAAACGCCTGCTCGCTGCGCTGCGGCCGCAGGAACTGGCGGCATCCGCCGCGGTGATCGGTTTTTCGCATGTGGAGATGCTCGGGTACCGCGACTCGGGCATGCCTGAGTCGCCGGCCAACGCACACCCCGAGTCGTTTCATCAGGCGGACATCGACGAAGCGACTGGTCGCCTCGTGCGCGTGATTCGAGAACACCGCCCGCAGGTGATGATCACCTACGGCGACGATCAGCGCGGGTACCCGCACCCAGACCATTTGAAGGTGCACGACATCAGCGTGTTGGCGTTCGACCGTGCCGGCGATGAGGAGTGGTATCCCGAACATGGCGCCGCCTGGCAGCCACTCAAGTTGTACTACTCGGTGTGGTCGCGGGCGCGACTCACCGCTGTGCACGAGGCGTTGATCCGTCTGCGTGGCTCGTCACCGTACGACGAGAAGTGGTTCGACCGCCCGAACCTCGACCAGCGCATCACGACACGTTTGCAGATCGGCGACTTTCTGTGGGCCCGGTCGGGGGCGTTGCGTGCGCACAAGACACAAGTAGATGAGCGTGAACCGTTCTGGTTTGGTTTGAGCGACGCCGAACTTGCCGAGGTGTACCCGTACGAGGATTGGGTGTTGGCGCGTTCGTTGGTGCCGGGAACGCGCCGCGACGACGAAGTCGAAGACGACATGTTCGCCGGCATTCGCAGCGCCGCGCGCCGATGAGCAGCGTGCCCATCCTCGATTGGTCGCTGCAATGAGCAGCGTGCAGTACCGCGTGGTCTTCGGCAAGAAAGACGAAGTCGTGGAAGGTCCCGATGATGCAACGCTCGTCATCACCGTAGGCGCGGTGGACGCAAGTGGTAATCCGACGAGCCTCTACATGCAGGGCAAATTGAAGGCGGCTGGTAGCAGTGGTGATTTGTTCGCGTTGTTGCGCTCGGGCGAAGTCAGCCGCGTACTCGCGCGGCTCGCATCACGTCCCTGATTTCCCGATAGCCGATCAACACCGCACCGGCTGCACTGAGTGCATCACGAAGTTCGCGGCTCGTCACCAAGTCGAGGTCGTCGATCCAACCTTGCGTCACGGCACCGACGGCGCGCACTTCGGGTGAGTCGATCACCGGCTGCACATGAATCTCGGTGACACCTGGCTGTAGTGACGCAATCGACCGCATCACGCGCTCGCGACTGCCCGACGACCAGTCGTGATCGAAGTGGTCAGGAAAGAACACGCCCTCGTCGCGCGCCAATCCGCGAAAATCAAATCCTGCAGCCGTGGTGGAGACCGTTGAAGGCAGACGAATCGGCAGTTGATACTCGACGGCAACTTCTAGGTAGACATCGAAGAACTCGGGCCGCAAGGTGATGGCCG
>VGBY01000019.1 GCA_016870295.1 Actinomycetota bacterium | reverse complement strand
CGTGACTTGACAATGCCCATGAGTGGTCTACGGTGCGCGCCGTGGTGGGCGAGAAGAACTGCGTTCACGTACGCCCAGTCGCGCACACACTCGAGTATGAGTACCTCCGAAACCCTGCAACAACTCTCGTCGCCCGATGCCAAGCGTCTCCGTCTTCACCGTGCTCTACAGCAGAAGATTGGCGCCACCGTGGCAGATGATCTCATGGATTTTCTCCCACCAAGCGGTTGGGGTGATCTTGCTCGCAAATCTGATCTCGACGCTCTCGAGAAGCGCCTTGAGTCGCGAATGGATTCACTCGACTCTCGGGTTGACGCCGTAGAACGACAAATCGTCGAATTGCGCAACGAAGTGCGGGCACTCGGCAACTTGCGACACACGATCGTGTTGACCGGAGCATCCCTGGCAATCTCACTCTTTGTCGGTCTGGGAGGGTTGATGGTGGCGGTCGTGCAACTCACTGGCCGGTGAGGCAGCGTGAACTCCTACGACGAACTGCGCCGCACGCTGCGCGGTCCGCTTGGCCGTGCCGCGGCTGAGGCGCTCGCCGACACGATTGCTGAGGTCGAAGCCCGACACCGCCGCGGGTTGCGTGACGCGATCATCACCGCGAGTGTGTGCCTCTTCGTGGGGCTCAGTGCAGTGATGTTGGCCGTCGCCACCTGGGTTGGTTGAACCGGCTTGAACTTTCTGGAACTTCTTTGAACTATGCAGTCACCCAGCCGCGTGAGCGTTCGATCGCCCGCAACCACTGGCTATGTGAAGCATCGCGGTCGGCGCTACTCGGCGTGAAGCGACGCTCCAATGCCCAACGCGAAGCGATGTCGTCAGTCGAACCCCACACGCCTTCGGCGAGACCGGCGAGATATGCGGCGCCGATCGCGGTGGTCTCCAACTCGGTGGGTCGCAGCACGTCCACCCCCAGTTGATCCGACTGCAGTTGCAGCATGAGGTTCATGACGGCCGCACCACCGTCCACACGTAGGTCGCGAATCGCGACACCTGATGCGCGTGTCATTGCATCCACCACGTCGCGGGTTTGAAACACCATCGACTCCACCACGGCTCGTGCAATGTGCGCACGCGAGGTGCCGCGCGTGATGCCAAAGATTGCTCCTCGTGCGTACGCATCCCACCAGGGGCTCCCGAGACCGGCGAATGCCGGCACCATCACGACACCACCCGTGTCGGGCACGCTCTCGGCGAGTGGGCCGATCTCGCTCGCGGCATCGATGATGTTCAGGCCGTCGCGCAGCCACTGCACCGCCGCACCGGTCACGAAGATGGCTCCTTCGTAGGCGTACACCGCAGGTTGTTTGCCAACTTGCCACGCCACCGTCGTCAACATCCCGCTGGTCGGCGCCGGGCAGGTGGTGCCGACGTTCATCAACACGAAACTGCCGGTGCCGTAGGTGTTCTTTGCGCTGCCGACTGCGAAACATGCCTGACCAAACAACGCCGCTTGCTGATCGCCCGCCACACCACTGATGGGGATGCCGGCAGGAATCGCGCCGTCGTGCACCGTGACACCGAGTCGACCGCTTGACGGCACCACATCGGGCAGCGACGCGGGTTCGACGCCGAACATCGCACACATGTCACTGCTCCACTTGAGCGAGCGGATATCGAACAGCATCGTGCGTGAAGCGTTCGTGACATCGGTGGCAAACGACGCGCCACCGGTCAACCGATGGATGAGGAATGCGTCGATCGTGGCGAACGCAAGGTTCTTGTTGTTCGCGACATCGGTGTTGCGCAGCAGCCACTCCACCTTCGAGCCGGAAAAGTACGGGTCAAGCACGAGCCCCGTCGTGGCCCGCACGGTCGGCAAGTGGTTGGCAAGCGCGTCACAACGCTGGGCCGTGCGGCGGTCTTGCCAGACGATCGCGCGGTGGAGCGGGGCTCCGGTTCGGCGGTCGATGGCAACGACCGTCTCGCGCTGGTTGGTGATGCCGATCGCGGCGATCGGCTCGTTGATCCGCGCACAGACGTTGTGCAACGTGGCTCGCACCGCCTGCCAAATTTCTTCGGCATCGTGTTCCACCCAACCGGGCTGCGGGTAGTGCTGGGTGAACTCGCGGTAGTCGGCAATGGAAGTCCGACCGTCAGCAAAGACGGCTCGCGTGCGCACGCCGGTGGTGCCCGCATCGATGGCGAGCACGACACCGCCGAGCGAACTGGCTGCAGGCATGGCGCGAGATTAGTTGAGCGACTCGCAGGGGAGTTCCACCACGAAGCGTGCGCCCGACGCGCCGTCGCGTCGCCGCTCCACCCAGACCCGACCACCATGCAGTCGCACGTGCTCGCGCACGAGGGCCAAGCCGAGACCGGCACCCTCCGAGGCGCCGCGCTTGCTCGCACCGACGCCGCGGGAGAACCGTTCGAAGATTCGCTCGCTGTCGCCCTCCACGACACCTTCGCCGGCGTCTTCGACGCTGATCCACACGTGCGACGCGGAATCTTCGGCGGGCGACACCGCAACTGCCGCACTGCCGCCACCGTGCGACCGCGCATTGTCGATGAGGTTGGCGACGACGCGCGCCAACCGACGGCGGTCGCCGCTCAACGTGGCGTCGGCGCAGCGCGGGTCGATGTGCACGGGCGAGCGTGGCAGGCTGCTCGCCCGCACGGATTGTTCGACGAGCTCGCTCGCTCGCAGCGTGTCACGATTCAGCCGCACGGCACCAGCGTCGTAGCGCGAGATCTCCAGCAAATCTTCGACGAGTCCGCTGAATCGCGCGACGTCGGCGACGAGCAAGTCGAGTGCTGCTTGGCTGCGCTCGGTGAGTTCATCACGTCGCGACAGCATCACTTCGACCGAAGCGGCGAGGGTCATGAGCGGCGAGCGCAGCTCGTGACTCACGTCGCTGGCGAATCGTGCGTCGCGTTCGACGCGTTCTTGCAGACGAGCGACCATGTCGTTGAATGCGTCGGTGAGGGCGTTGAGGTCAGGGTCGTCCGTCGGCTCGAGTCGAGTGTCAAGTCGACCGTCGGCAATTGCGCGCGCCGCATCAGCGGCACCGGCGAGCGGTCGCACGACGCGTTCACTCGACACGATGCCAAGCATCAAACCGACCAACACGGTGATGATGGTGGCAAGAATGAGTGACGCCCGCACACTGCCAAGCGTCTCGTTGATGAGATCGTCACTGAGGCCGAGTTCGCCCTCGCGCACGCGCAAGTTGGATCGTGTCAATGTGTAAGTCAGGAAGAACAGCACGCCAGAGAGCACCATCGCTCCGACGACGAACGTAAGGAGAATGCGCGTACGGACGCCCACGCGTCGCGGCGTCCAACGGCGAACGAAGGCGCGTACCTTCGACGTGCGCCGAGGTCTTGTCGGATGAATCGGGCTCGTCACGACTGCAGTCGATAGCCGAGACCGCGCACCGTCACCACGTGTTGGGGGTTAGCAGGGTCGATCTCGATCTTCATCCGCAGTCGACGCACGTGGACATCGACCAGGCGGCCATCACCGAAGTAGTCGTAGTCCCACACCTTCTTCAGCAAGACCTCGCGACTGAACACCCCGCTCGGGTCTTGCGCCAGCACGCACAGCAGTTTGAACTCGGTCTTCGTGACCGGCACGTCTTCGCCGCGCAGCGTGACGCGACCCTCCGCCGGCACGATGTGCAGATCACCGAATTCCAGAACGGCATGCTCGTCGCGTTCGGTGGGTCGGATTCGGCGGAGCAAGGCGCGAATGCGCGCCGAGAGTTCCTTCGGGGCGAACGGCTTGGTCATGTAGTCGTCGGCTCCGGCCTCGAGCCCAGCCACCACGTCGTGGGTGTCGCTGCGCGCCGTGACCATCACGATGGGAACGCTGCTCTTGCCACGAATCTGGCGACACAGTTCGAAGCCATCGATGCCCGGCAACATGATGTCGATGAGCACCACGTCGGCGGGGTTGGCGGTAAACAGCTCGGCGGCAGCTTCGCCCGTGGCGGCTTCGTCGACCGTCCAGCCCTCGTCTTCCAACGCCAGGCGCACAGAGGTGCGGATGCGCTCGTCGTCCTCCACGGTGAGGATGCGGGTTCCCACGGCTTCTAAAGGTAGTGCTGGAAGCGCAGTATGAGGTAAGGGTGGCGTCGACGACGGCGATGCTTACGCGTGCGGATGTTTGCGCATCGCCGCAACGAGCAAGCCAGAGAGCGCATCGAACACACCCGGTGCCGACACCAACACTTCTGCCGGGCGTAACGGACCCCCGGCGAAGTCGCCACTTCGCGCACCTGCTTCGCGGGCGATCAATTCGGCAGCGAGGATGTCCCAGGTGTGCAGGTTCTCCTCGAAGTAGGCGTCGAGACGACCGCAGGCGACGAAACAGATGTCGACTGCCGCAGCGCCCATGCGGCGCACGTCGCGAATCTCGTGGATGAACTCAGTGACGCGGCGTGATTGCACCGTGCGATGCGCAGGCGTGTAACTAAAGCCCGTGGCAACCAGCGCCTTGCGCACGTCGGTGAGCTGGGAGCACCTGATTGCCCGATCGTTGAGCGTGGCGCCACCGCCGCGTTCCGCGGCAAACATCTCGTTGAGATCGGGCATGAATACGGCACCAACGAGCGGGCCTTGCGCATCGCGGGCCCCGATCGACACACACCACGTGGGCAGGCCGTACATGAAACTCGTCGTGCCGTCGATCGGGTCGACGTGCCATTCCACGCCCGAGGTGCCCGTGTGGCCACCGCCCTCTTCACCGATGATGGAATCGTCGGGTCGCGCGGCCCGCAACCCGGCGATGATCATCGACTCTGCTTCACGGTCGAACTTCGTGACCATGTCGGTATCGGTGAGTTTCGTGCCCACCACGTGCACGCCCTCGGCGCGGCCCCCGCGGGCGTGATCGCCGGCGCGACGAGCCAAGTTGCAGGCGAGAGTGAGCAGGTCGGGTTGCGTGGCCGATGCCTTACTGGTCGCCACGCTCGCGCCATTCACCCATCGCCCGCAAGCCGAGCACGGCAACCACGCTCATACCTGCGGCGAACGACACTGAACCAACCAACATTGCGATGCCCGACGGCACCGCGCACTCGCCGGTGCACTGCACGTCGACGAGCGCATAGCCGATCGTGCCTCCGGCCGCACCCGCCACGAGCACCGAGACGAAGGCGACGACGCGCGCCGTGCGAGAAGGCAGGGCAGAGAGGGGGCGGTCGTTCATCGCCCCAACACGGTATTACTAGCGTTGCCCGCATGTCGGCGATGCCGCAACGCCGCATCCTGCACGTCGACATGAACGCTTTCTTTGTGGCGTGTGAGGTGTTGCGCCGGCCCGAGCTCGCCGGTCAACCGGTCATCGTCGGGGGCTCGTCGCAGCGTGGAGTAGTTGCGGCTGCGTCGTACGAGGCACGACAATTCGGCGTGCGCTCGGCGATGGCTTCGGCAGTAGCGAGCCGTTTGTGTCCGCAAGCGATCTTTCTCGACGGTGACCACGACTTCTACGGCGAAGTGAGTGCGAAGGTTTTCAATGTCTTCCACGACTTCACACCGCTCGTCGAAGGATTGTCGCTCGACGAGGCGTTCCTGGACGTCACCGGTGCACAACGAGTGCTCGGCGATGCACCAACCATCGCCCGACACGTGCGCGAGGCAGTGCGTAGCCGCGTTGGTCTGCCCTGCAGCGTGGGCATTGCAACCTCAAAGTTCATCGCCAAACTGGCGACGGAGTTCGCCAAGCCGCGGGCGTCGCGCGACGGCATCGACCCTGGTCCGGGAATCTTCGAGGTGACGGCAGGGAACGAGATTGCGTTCCTGCATCCGCTCGAAGTCGGCATGTTGTGGGGCGTCGGGTCGGTCACGCTGGAGAAACTGCATCGCATCGGGTTGCAGACCGTCGGCGACCTCGCCGAGTGCGACCTGCGCACTCTGCGACTCGCGCTCGGCGAAGGACACGCACAACACCTGTACGACCTCAGTCATGCCATCGATGATCGGGTCGTCGAGCCCGATCGCGAGGCGAAGTCGGTCGGCAGTGAGGAGACCTTCGGGGAAGACCTCACCGATGCCCGCGATGTGCGCCGCAACCTCCTGCGCATGGCCGACAACGTTGCTCGCCGCTGTCGGGAGCAGGGTCTCACGGCGCGCACGATCACCCTGAAGATTCGCTACGGCGACTTCAGCAACATCACCCGCGCCAAGACCCTCGACATACCCGTCGATACTGCACAAGCGATCATGACGGTGATTGATCAGCTGCTACCGGAAGTGGATGTTGCTGCGGGAGTGCGGTTGGCCGGCGTGAGCGCGCGCAACTTCGCCGAACTTGACCCGCAACTCAGTCTCTTTGCCGAGTTTGACGATCCGTCAACCCGCACCGATGCGGAGTGGCGCGAGGCGTCGCGGGCAGTCGATCGAATACGTGAAAAATTCGGCGACGACGCCATCACCTCGGGTGGCGGTGACGAGACCCAGAGCACGCCGTGGGGGCCACGCCGCGAGTGACATTCGCACAGGGGGTGCGACGGGCGACATCCCCCTACTACGCTCGCAGTGAATGAGAACCTTCCGTAAAGGTCGTGGCCGTGCCGCTGTCTGAAGACGAAGTGCAGAAGCTGCGCGAAATCGAGGCACAACTCGAGAGCGACGAGCGGTTCGTGCAGGCTGTCTCACCATCGGGTCTCTACCGACCGGCCGTCAAGAAGGTGCGTTGGGCGGCACTCGGGGCAGTGGCGTCGCTGGCGCTGGTGTTCGTCGGGCTGCAAATTCACTTCGCGGCTGGTTTCGCCGGCTTTGCCCTCATGTTGGTGTGCGTGCTGGTCATCGAGCGCGAATTGCGCACGATGGGCAAGGTCGGCGTGCGCGACCTCAGCACGATGTTGCGCACCACGCGCGACCAGGCCAAGCAGTTGCGCGACAAGATGGGCCGCGAACAATAGCGAGATGGGTTGCCAGCAATAACTCGGGCGTACCTCGCCGTCGACATCGGCGGCACCAAGATGCTGGCGGGGCTCGTCGCATTGGATGGTCGCGTCATCGCGCAGGATCGCTGTGAGACACCATCAGCCAACGTGTGGGATGCGCTCGCGCGTCTCGTGCGCAGCGTGCAATCGGCGACGGGCGGGGTCGAACTCATCGCCTGCGGTGTGGGTTGCGGGGGGCCGATGTCGCACGCGGGCGACAAGGTCTCGAATCTGCACATCACGGAGTGGAACGACTTCCCACTGCGTTCATCGCTGGCCACGTTGACCGGTTTGCCGACCTTCGTCGACAACGACGCAAAGGCCATCGTGCTGGGGGAAACATGGTGCGGGGCGGCGGTCGGTCACCGCGATGTGATCGGCATGGTCGTGTCGACGGGGGTCGGTGGGGGAATCATCTGCGACGGAGACTTGCTCGACGGCGACACCGGCAACGCCGGACACATCGGTCATGTGAACGTGGTGCCCAACGGTCGACAATGCAAGTGTGGCGCGCGCGGTTGCCTTGAGGCGGTCGCCTCTGGCACCGCGATTGCGGCGATGACCGGGCGCCCCGCCGCCGAGGCCACACCGCAGGTCATCCGCCAGACCGGCACGTATGTCGGCCGGGCCGTTGCGTCGGTGGCGACATTGCTCGACCTGCGGCTTGCGGTGATCGGTGGGTCGGTGGCACTCGGCTTCGGTGCGCCGTTCTATGAGGCAGCGCAGGCGGAAGTCGACCGGTATACCCGCATCAAGTTTGCGCGCGGTGTGCAGGTGCGCCCGACGGGGCTCGGTGCCGACGCACCGCTGGTCGGGGCTGCGGCGGTAGCACGACGACACAGCACCTGAACTAGCGTCTTCATCATGCGTCCGACCTACACCGCCGAAGCTGAGGCCTACCGCGAGAAGGTGCAGGCATTTCTCGCCGAGAAACTGCCCGCCAACTGGAAGGGCATCGGTGCGCTCGACGGCAAAGAACTCGAACGGTTCATCACAGAGTGGCGAGTCACGCTCGCACAGTCGGGCTACCTCGCCCCTGGCTGGCCGGTGGAATACGGCGGTGGCGGCCTCTCCGCACTCGAACAGGTGATCGTCGCGGAGGAATTCCTGCGGGCCGGCGTGCCAACCGGTGCGATGAACGATGTCTTTGGCATCCAGATGCTCGGCAACACGCTGCTGCTCTTTGGCAGCGAAGAACAGAAGCGTCACTACCTCCCGCGCATCATCTCGGGCGACGACATTTGGTGCCAGGGCTACAGCGAGCCGAACGCGGGCAGCGACCTCTCCAACCTCGGTCTCAAGGCAGTGCTCGACGGCGACGAGTGGGTGTTGAACGGCCAGAAGATCTGGACCTCTGCCGGCCATCTCGCCGACCACATCTTCACGTTGGCGCGTACCGACCCCGACAAACCCAAGCACAAGGGCATCTCGTTCATGCTCGTCGACATGCGCCAGCCGGGCATTGAAGTTCGTCCGATCAAGATGATCTCTGGCGAGAGCGAGTTCAACGAAGTGTTCTACACCGATGTGCGCGTTCCGAAGGAAAACGTCGTCGGTGGTGTGAACAACGGTTGGGCCGTGGCGATGGCCCTGCTCGGCTTCGAGCGCGGTGAAGCTGCCGCGACCGGGCCGATTCGCTACGAGGCGGAGTTCGATCGCCTGGTTGAGCTCGCCAAAGAGCACGGCGTGACCGATGACCCGCGCATCCGTCAGCGTCTCGCGTGGTGCTATTCGAAGGTGCAGGTGATGAAGTATCTCGGCCGTCGCACGTTGACGAAGTTCTTGGCCGGGCATCACCCGGGCCCGGACGGTGCGATTAGCAAGTTGTATTGGAGCGAGTACCACAAGAAGTCGACTGAGTTGGCGCTCGACATCCTCGGGATGGCAGCGATGATTCCCGTCGGCCGTAAACCGAGTACCTCGTTCCAGACGGATGATGCAGGTGCCCCGAACTCGACCATGAGTTGGGCGATGACCTTCCTCAATGCGCGCGCCGGCACGATCTATGCCGGATCGTCGCAGATTCAGCGCAACATCATCGGCGAGATGGTGCTCGGGCTGCCAAAGGAACCCAAACCGAGCTGAGCTGCGCGATGAACAGTACGAGTGAAGTGACACAGAGTGGGCGCCCACAACTCGGTGCGTCGGCGGTGTTCGCCGTGCTGCGTCATCCTTCGTTGTGGTTCACCGCGGTGCGACAGATGTTTCGTCTTGCGCCGAATGGTTGGTGGCGCACCGCCCCGTTCTTGCCGAGGCCGGACGCGCGTTACCTGCGCTTTCGACTGGAGACCCAGTACGGTGATTCCGTGCATTCCACCGAACCGCGCGACTTGGTGACCTACTTGGCGTGGTGTCGTTCGTACCAACGCGACCTCCGTAGACGAAGAGCAAGGGCGTAGCGACATGCGCAGCGCGCTCGTCCTCAATGCGACGTTCGAGCCGCTGAGCGTGGTCTCGGCGCGGCGCGCCATTTGCTTGGTGCTGGCCGATAAGGCAGAAATCGTCGAGGACGACGGCACCGAGATTCACGCCGCCACGTTGGTGATGCGTGCGCCACTGGTGATTCGACTCAATTATCTGGTGCGTGCACCGTTCCGCAGGCGCACAGCGCTGTCGCGTCGGGCGGTGTTCGCCCGCGATGGTTACAAGTGCCAATATTGCGGGCGGCCCGCCGACTCCATCGACCACGTGGTGCCGCGATCGCGAGGTGGCGAGCACATCTGGGAAAACGTCGCCGCCGCATGCCGAACCTGCAACCTCACCAAACGCGATCGCACACCCAAAGAAGCCGGGATGATCCTGGCGAAGGTGCCGCACTCGCCGCGTGACCAAGCGTGGATCACCGTTGCGGTGGGTCGGGTGCCCGACGCGTGGAAGCAGTACCTGTCGATCGCCTCGTGAAGGGCGACGCGGGGGCGTTGCACGACCGACCGATCGTGCCGGTCGCAAGCGTTGAACTGCTCAAAATCGACCGCCCTGCGGTGGTGCTCGGTAGCACGCAATCGCTCGATGCCGTGCGCGGTGATCGGGCGGCCGAACTCGGCTTTGCGGTAGTGCGACGACGCAGCGGCGGTGGAGTCGTCATTCTGCAGCCTGGCGATCATGTGTGGATTGACGTGACGGTGCCGCGCGGGCACCAACTGTGGAGCGACGATGTCGAGCGCGCAACATGGTGGCTGGGCGACGCCTGGTGCGAGGTGTTGCGAGTGGTCGACGACAGCGCCGAGTGGGCGGTGCACCGCGACAAACTGCAGGCGAGTGCCCCCGAGCGTGCGGTGTGCTTTGCCTCGGTGGGGCCGGGTGAAGTGGTGCGTCGTGGCGGTGGGAGTGGCGCTGAGGGTCGCGGTGGGGGTGTCGGGCGCGGTAGGGGTGCCGGGCGCAAGGTGGTCGGCATTTCGCAACGCCGCACCAAGGACGCCGCGCGGTTTCAGTGCACGGTGTTCAGCGCCATTGATGTGGCGCTACACGAGCGGTTGATGCGCGACCCCGTGCCGCCCTCGCTGGCGGATGCAACGGGTGTCGGGGCTGCACTCGCAAGCCTGGCGCCACTCGCTCTCGAGCGGTTCACGGCCGCGTTGCGCTGACTCTCAGTTCGTTGCCGCGAACAGCCCGCCGGCGCGCACCTGACGTGCGTACACGCCGTCGCTCGCCAGAAGTTCGTCGTGGGTGCCGTGTTCGACGATGCGACCATCATCGAGCACGACGATGCGATCGGCTTGAGCGATGGTCGACAGTCGGTGCGCGATGATGATCGCGGTGCGACCTTGCAGGGCGTCGTCGAGCGCTGCCTGCACGAGGGCCTCGTTCTCGTTGTCGAGATGACTGGTCGCCTCGTCGAGAATCATCACAACGGGGTTCTTCAGCAACAGTCGCGCAATCGCGAGTCGCTGCTTCTCGCCACCTGACAGTCGGTAGCCGCGTTCGCCGACGACCGTGCGGTATCCGTCGGGGAGGGTGGCAATCGTGTCGTGGATACGTGCCCGTTGACAGGCCTGCACCAACTCGGCGTCACTCGCACCCGGTTTGGCGTAACGCAGATTCGACTCGATGCTCTCGTGGAAGAGATGCGGATCCTGCGACACGACGCCGACGGCGGCGCGCAGTGACACGCTCGTCAGATCGCGCACATCGTGACCATCGATGCGCACCGCACCGCTAGTTGTGTCGTACAGTCGTGGCACCAACGACGCAAGCGTCGACTTTCCGGCGCCGGAGGCACCAACCACCGCCACGGTCTCGCCCGCCGCGATGGAGAGTGAGACCCCACGCAACACATCGCGGTCCGGGTCGCCGCTCGGCGCCCCTGGTGCCTCGAGCGAGGCAATCGAAACTTCCGCCGCCGGTGGGTAGCGAAACGACACGCGATCGAACTGCACTGCTCCGCGCGGAGCAGTGAGGTCGAAAGCGCCGTTGCGATCGGAGATGGCCAGTGGTGCATCGAGCACTTCAAAGACGCGGTCAAAACTCACGAACGAGGTGAGCAGTTCGACGCGCGCATTGCTGAGGGCCGTCAAGGGCATGTAGACGCGGGCAACGAGTGCGGCAAGCGCGACGAGCGTGCCCGAGGTGATGTCGCCCGACACCACTAGTTGGGCCCCGACGCCGTACACCGCCACCGCACCGAGTGCGCCAACCAACCCGAGTGCGACGAAGAAAATTCGCCCGTACATCGCCGCCAAGATGCCGGAGTCGCGCACGCCGGCTGCGCGACCAGAGAACGCATCGATTTCGTCACGGTGGCGGCCGAACAACTTCACCAACAAGGCACCCGCCACGTTGAAGCGTTCCTGCATCTGCGTGTTCATCTGGGCGTTCAGATCCATCTGGCGAGCCGCGATCGTCTGCAGGCGTTTGCCGACGCGACGCGCAGGGATCACGAATGCCGGCAGTACGACGAGTGCCAGCACCGTGAGACGCCACTCCAATGCGATCATCGCAATCACCGTGGTGAGCAGAATCACCGCGTTGCTCACCGCCGTGCCGAGGGTGGAGGTGACCGCGCTCTGCGCCCCGATGACGTCGTTGTTCAGGCGACTGATGAGCGCACCCGTTTGGGTGCGCGTGAAGAATGCGATCGGCATCTGTTGCACCTTGT
>VGBY01000018.1 GCA_016870295.1 Actinomycetota bacterium | reverse complement strand
GATATGGGTCGGCGTATCTCGCCCGACAAGTCGGGCAGAAGTTTGCGCGAGAAATCTTCTTCCTCGGGCGCGACTACTCGGCCGACGAGGCCCATCGCATGGGCATGGTGAACGCCGTCGTCGACCATGCAAAGTTGGAGACGGTCGCGCTGGAGTGGGCGCGCGGAATCAATGCGAAGAGCCCAACTGCACAACGCATGTTGAAGTTCGCCTTCAATCTCATCGATGACGGTCTGGTCGGCCAGCAGTTGTTCGCAGGTGAAGCAACGCGACTTGCGTACATGACCGACGAAGCACAAGAGGGTCGCGACGCGTTCCTTCAGAAGCGCGACCCGGATTGGTCGAACTTCCCCTGGCACTTCTAGCGATCACCGATCTCGACGACCCGCGGCTCGATCCGTTCCGCTGGCGCGAACGACGACTCACCGGAGTGCTGCAGCAACGCGCCGGTGGGCCGCTCTTCATCGCCGAAGGCGACCTCGTCACACAACGCGCGATGGAGGCTGGATGTGAACCCGTCGCGGTGTTATGTAGCGAGAAGGGCGAAGCGCGGCTGGCAATGTTCGCCGCGGACTACGCGAAGTACACGTATCTGGCGAGTGAAGATTTGCGACGCAACATCACCGGGCTGGGAGTGCCACTCGATGTGATCAGCCTGTTCAAGCGACCTCATCCGACGGAGATGTCAACACTCGCCACCATGTTCACTCATGGTGTGCTCGTCGACCATGTTGACAATCCGGTGAACATCGGGTCGATCACGCGCAATGCCGCCGCACTGGGGTGGAATGCGATGTTCCTCGACGAAGACAGTGGCGACCCACTCGCCCGTCGCGCATTGCGAGTGTCGATGGGTAACGCCTTTCAGGTGCCGTACGCACGGGTGCCCGAAGTTGGGGCGTTCGTTGCATCGTTGAATGCTGCTGGCGTGGCGACGATTGCACTTACACCTGCCGCTGATGCCACGCCGCTCTCGGCAGTGCGCATCGAGGCCAAGCGACGATTGTTGCTGCTCGGCTCGGAGCGTGAGGGTCTTGCACCCGACATCATGGCGGCGTGCACACACCGTGTGCGCATCGAGATGGGCGCGGGTGTCGACTCGTTGAACGTGGCAGCCGCGAGCGCGATTGCTTGCTACACGTTGCGCAAGTGATCAGAAGCGCGCACGAAGTAGTCACGCATCTCTTGCACCACTTCGGCTGACAACCGATCAGCGCCGGATTGGCCCACCACCGTCGCACATACGTCGAGTGCCGCATTCATGTGCGACAGCCAGCGGTCACGCATCGCTTCATCGATTGGATACGCAGCGTGTCGCATGCGAAGTCGCGGGTGGCCACGTTCGTCTGAATACGTCGTCGGACCACCCCAGTACTGCATGAGAAACAGTGCGAGGCGCTGCGCTGCTCCGTCGAGATCATCGGGCTGCGGATACAGCGCGAGTAACACCGGATCGGTGCGCACGCTCGCATAGAACGCCGCTGCGAGACGCTGGAAAAACTCGGTACCGCCGACGCGGTCAAAGAGCGTTGCGTCACTCACGGCAACGCGCTCACTGCATTGCGTTCACGAAAACGCGTTCATGAGAAGCTCGGATCTTCCCATTCGGGGAAGATGTCGGGCAAGTCGCGCGACACCGAGTCGGTGAACTTGGCGGCCCGCTTTTCCAAGAAACTCGTCACGCCTTCGTGGGCGTCGCCACTGCGGCCGCGCAACTGAATACCACGCGAATCGGCGCGATGGGCGTCCATCGGGTGCGAAGCACCAAGCATGCGCCACAACATCTGACGCGACAGCGCGACGGATACTCCCGACGTGTTGTCGGCGATTTCGCGGGCGAGCGTGCGAGCCGCCGGCAGCAGGTCGTCGGGTGCGTGCAATGCGCGAACCAATCCACCGTCGAGTGCCTCTTGTGCGCTGAGGATGCGACCGGTGTACACCCACTCAGCGGCACGCGAAATGCCGACGACGCGCGGCAAGAACCACGACGAGCACGCTTCGGGCACGATGCCGCGACGCGTGAAGACGAAACCGATGCGTGCCGCGGTGGACGCGAGGCGAACGTCCATCGGCAGCGTCATGGTGGCGCCGATGCCGACCGCCGCCCCGTTGATGGCGCCGATCACCGGCTTCTTGCAGTCGAAAATGCGCAGCGTCACCTGCCCACCGCCATCGCGACGCACACGGTCGTCATTGGGGCTCGACCAGTCACCGTCATCGAATGTCTTGGCTCCACCGGACAAATCGGCACCCGCACAGAACGCCTTGCCGTCACCCGTCACGATCACGGCGCGTACGGCGTCGTCGGCGTCGACCTGGTCGAACGCTTTGAGCAACTCGTGCATCATCACACCGGTGAAGGCATTCATCTTGTCGGGACGAGCCAGCGTGATGGTGGCGACCGCTTCGCTCACCTCGTAGTGAATCTGCGTGAAGTCAGCCATGTTGGTCACACATCCAGGAATCGTGAAGCCGCTATCGCTGACCCGATTGCGCCGACGATGGCACCGAGCGCGAGCAGGATCACCATCACGCCAGACAGATACCCGCTCGGCACGACGAGACTCGAAATTCCCGTACCGGGCTGGAACGTGGCGACGCCGGTGGTCCACGCGCTGTTGAGCGCCCACACGCCGAGGCACGACACCACGCCGCCGATGAGACCTTGCAGCAAACCTTCGAGCATGAACGGAACACGGATGAACCAATTGGTGGCGCCGACGAGTTTCATCACTTCAATTTCTCGTCGGCGGGCGAACATCGCGGTGCGAATCGTGTTCCAAATGAGACCAATCGCGACAGCGAGAAGCACCAGCGACATGATGAGCGTGACCGTGCGCACGAAACCCGACAACGTGGAGATCACCTCGAACTCGTCTTCGGCGAGCGCCACAGCCTCCACCCCGGGCAATGTGCGGTACTGGTCGGCCAGACTGCGCACGAGATTGGTGTCTTCCGTGAGCGGCACCACCTTGAACTGCGTTGGAATCGTCTCGGGCGTCAGCAGGCTGAGCGTGACGGGGTCGCCCGCGAAGATGCGTTGCGCTTCGGCGTAACTCTCGGGTTTGTCGAGATACCGCAACTTCTCGACATCAATCACACTCGGCGCTGCACGAAGCGTGCTGTCGATGAGGGCAACTTGTTCGGGAGATGCATCGCTACGCACGAACACGATCATCGCCACATCGCCACGCCACTGCACGAGCAGGTTCTCGAACGCCCGCTGAATGAGGAACGTTGCTCCAACGAGCAGCAGCGCAATTGCAGAAGTGAGCACGGCCGCCATCGTGAGCGTGAGGTTGCGACGGAAACTCGCCCACGTTTCGCGGAGCGCGTACTCGATGCGGGCAAGCATTATTCGTACACCCCGCGCTCTTGGTCGCGCACCACGACACCGCGGTCGAGTTGGATCACTCGGCGGCGCATCATGTTGACCACGCGGTGGTCGTGCGTCGCCATCACCACGGTGGTGCCGGTTTCGTTGATCGCCTGGAGTAACGCCATGATGCCCTCACTCGTCGCCGGGTCGAGGTTGCCCGTGGGTTCGTCGGCCAACATGATCAGCGGTCGGTTGACGAACGCGCGGGCAATCGACACGCGTTGCTGCTCGCCACCTGACAACTGGTTCGGCAACCGCTCGTGCTTGTCGGCCAGGCCGACGAGTTCGAGTACGAACGGCACCTGCTCGCGAATCACGTGGCGAGGTTTGCCGATCACCTCGAGGGCGAATGCAACGTTCTCGAACACCGTCTTGTTGAGCAGCAGTTTGTAGTCCTGGAAGATGTTGCCCAGCGAACGGCGCAGATACGGCACGCGCGATGGAGCCATGTCGGTCACGTTGCGACCGGCGACCCACACGTCGCCGTCGGTTGCAACTTCCTCACGGCTCATGAGCCGCAGCAACGTGGACTTGCCCGAACCCGACGGGCCGACCAAGAAGATGAAGTCGCCCTTTGCGACATCGAACGACACGTCATCGACGGCGAGCGTGTCGGCACCGTAGACCTTCGTGACGTTCTCGAGCGTGATCATCTACTTGCCCGCCTCGGTACGACGCCAGCGCAGATAGCCCTCCATGAACTCGTCCAGGTCGCCGTCGAGCACTGCGGTGACGTTACCCGACTCCACATCGGTGCGCAGGTCCTTCACCATCTGGTACGGCTGCAACACATAGGAGCGAATCTGCGTACCCCACCCCACCGTGGCCTGCTTGCCGGCGATGCGGGCGAGTTCGGCTTCGCGTTCTTCCTCGATGCGCGTCGCCACCATCGTCTTCAATTTCTTGAGCGCGTTCTCGCGGTTCTGCAACTGGCTGCGCTCTTGCTGTGATGCGGCCACCAAACCCGTTGGGCGATGGATGAGTCGCACCGCCGAAGACGTCTTGTTCACGTGCTGGCCGCCCGCACCCGACGCGCGGTACACCTCCATGTCGATGTCGGCATCGTTGATTTCCACGTCCACTTCTTCGAGCACCGGCCACACCTGCACCGTGGCGAAACTCGTTTGACGGCGACCCTGGTTGTCGAACGGGCTGATGCGCACCAAGCGGTGCGTGCCGCGCTCGCTGGTGAGCAGACCGTAGGCATACCGACCTCGCACGGTGAAGTCGGCCGACAGAATGCCGGCCTCGGTGCCGTCGGAGACATCGCCCATCTCCACCGCGAAGTTGCGGCGCTCGGCCCAACGCGTGAACATGCGCAAGAGCATCGCGCTCCAGTCCTGTGCGTCGATGCCACCATCCTTGGCGTTGATCTGCACGATCGCATCGGCTTCGTCGTGTTCGCCGATGAAGAGGCTGCGCAACTCCACCTCGTCAAGAGCGGCGCAGGCCCGCGCGATGCTCTGCTCGATCTCCGGCTCTTGCGATGCATCGTCGACTTCGCGGGCCATCTCGTGCAGCAAATGCACGTCATCCACCGTGCGAGCGATGCGATCGAACTCCTCCAGATCGCCGCGCACGCTGGAGTACTCGCTGTTGACCCGCTTGGCGTTGTCTTGGTCGTTCCACAAATCGGGCTTGGCGATCTCAACTTCCAATTCGGCGAGTCGCACGCGCAAAGCGGCGACCTTGAGATAGGCCTCAGCCTCCTTCACGCGGCGCGCGACGTCGGCAATGTCGGTGGTGAAGTCGCGCATGTGGTGGCCGCCTTTGGCCTACGCCACCTTGCCGTGGCATTGCTTGTACTTCTTGCCCGAACCGCATGGGCAGGGGGCGTTGCGCGGCGTCTTCGACCAGTCGCTGGCGTCGTTCACGACGGTGCCCTGCCTGGCGGGCGCAGCATCGCCGCCAACACCGCCCCGCGCACCGGGCACCACCGCTCGCACCGCACGGGCCGCGCTAGCGCTCGGCCCAGCATTCGTCGCATCGGATGTCTGCATGTTCTGCACCGACTGGGCACGTTGCGCCTCACCGTCGTTGCGAATCACCTGCACGCGCATCACATACTTGACGAAGTCTTGGGCGATGCCCTTCATCAACGCACCGAACATCTCGAAACCCTCGCGCTGCCATTCCGTCAGCGGGTCCTTCTGGCCGAGCGCGCGCAGATTGATGCCCTCCTGCAGGTAGTCCATCTCTTCTAAGTGTTCGCGCCAGCGTTGATCGATGATGCGCAGCATGACCTGGCGTTCGATCTCGCGCATCGTGGCATCGCCGAGTTCGGCTTCGCGCTGTACGTAATACGCCGAGGCATCGGCCATGATCAGGTCGTACATGTCGTCGGTGCTCGCACAGGCAGTCAGTTGCTCGGCGGTCATGTTGTGCGGCCAGAACGAGACGAGCTCGGTGACGAGACCAGAGATGTCCCACTCGTCGTCGGCTTCCGATACACAGTGTGATTCGATGAGCGAGTTGACCGCCTCGGCGAGATACTCCATCGCGGCTGCCTTCAGATCGCCACCCTCCAGAATCTGGTCGCGGCGCTGGTAGATGATCTTGCGCTGCTCGTTCATCACTTCGTCGTACTTCAGCACGTTCTTGCGAATCTCGGCGTTGCGCTGCTCAACCGTGTTTTGCGCGCGCTCGATCGCCTTCGTCACCATCTTGGCCTCAATCGCTTCGTCGTCAGGGAGTGCGCGACCCATCACCCACGACAACGCACCCGTGGCAAACAGCCGCATCAATTCGTCGTCGAGGCTCAGATAGAAACGACTCGACCCGGGGTCGCCCTGCCGACCGGCGCGCCCGCGCAGCTGGTTGTCGATGCGACGGCTTTCGTGGCGTTCGGTGCCGAGCACGTGCAGGCCGCCGGCCTCCAGCACGCGCCTGCCTTCGTCGTCACACACCTTGGTGTACTCCCGCACGAGTTCGGCCAAGCGCTCATGGGCCTTGCGGCGCGCGGTGATGTAGTCGAGCGGCATCTCTTCGAGCGCAACGGGCAGCGCGAACTCGTCGACCAACGTGTCGGGATGGTGACCTTCTTTCAGCACCTGGTTGCGGGCCATGCCCTCGGGATTGCCGCCGAGCAAGATGTCGACGCCACGACCCGCCATGTTGGTGGCGACGGTGACGGCACCGATGCGGCCGGCCTGGGCAACGATTGCCGCCTCTTTGGTGTGTTGCTTGGCGTTCAACACCTCGTGTTTCACACCGCGCTGTTGCAACTTGCGCGACAACACTTCGCTCTTCTCCACGCTCACCGTGCCGACCAGAATGGGTTGACCTTTCGCGTTGCGCTCGACGATGTCGTCCACCACTGAAGCGAACTTGGCATCTTCCGACTTGTAGATGAGGTCGGATTCGTCTTCGCGCACCATCGGACGATTGGTGGGAATCGGCACCACGTTGAGGCCGTAGGTGTTCATCAGTTCGGCGGCCTCGGTTTGCGCGGTGCCGGTCATGCCCGCGAGTTTCGAGTACATGCGGAAGTAGTTCTGCAGCGTGATGGTGGCGAGCGTCTGGTTCTCTTCTTTGATTTTCACGCCTTCTTTGGCCTCGACGGCTTGGTGGATGCCCTCGCTCCATCGGCGACCCTCGAGGATGCGGCCGGTGAACTCGTCGACGATCTTCACCTCGCCCTCTTGCACGATGTAGTCCTTGTCGCGGTGGTAGAGCACCGAAGCCTTCAACGCCACTTGCAGTTGGTGCACGAGGTTGCGTTGCACCTCGTCGTAGAGATTCTCGATGCCGAGTTGGTTCTCCACTTTGTTGATGCCCGACTCGGTCGGCACGACGATGCGCTTGTCTTCTTCGACATCAAAGTCGACGCCGCGCACCAACGTGCGCACGATCGAGGCGAACTTGTAATACAGCGATGCGGCGTCGGCAATGCGGCCGGAGATGATGAGCGGCGTGCGCGCTTCGTCGATGAGAATCGAGTCGACCTCGTCGACGATGCCGAAGTTGTGACCACGCTGCACCTTGTCGCTGAGCACCGTCGCCATGTTGTCGCGCAGGTAGTCGAAACCGAATTCATTGTTCGTGCCGTACGTGATGTCGCAGGCGTAGTCAGCGCGCTTCTCGGCGGACGAGCCGCGCACGCCGGGCACCACGAGCCCAACGGTGAGCCCGAGCCAACGATGCACCTGACCCATCCACACCGCGTCGCGGCGGGCGAGGTAGTCGTTCACCGTCACGAGGTGTACGCCCTTGCCTGACAATGCGTTCAAATACACCGGCAACGTGGAGACGAGCGTCTTGCCTTCACCGGTGCGCATCTCGGCGACCCAACCGGCATGCAGCGCGGCACCACCCATCAATTGCACGTCGTAGTGACGTTGACCGATGACACGATTGGCGGCCTCGCGCACAACGGCGAACGCCTCGACCAGCAGGTCGTCGAGGTCTTCGCCGCGGGTCAGCCGCGATTTGAACTCGGCGGTCTTGCCGCGCAGGGCGTCGTCGCTCAGTCCCGCAATCGTGGGTTCAAGGGCGTTGATTTCCGGCACGACGGCCGACAACGCCTTTACTTTCTTGCCTTCGCCGGCGCGCAGAATGCGGTCGAGCACGGCCATGAGTGTTTCAGTCTACCCGTGCAGAACCTGGCGAATTCTGGCGCATCACGTGCGCGATGACCGCACAACGCACTTCGATCGCACCGGCAGCAAGCAGCGCCTCACGTGCACGCGCAAGTGTGGTGCCGGTCGTCATCACATCATCGACGAGCAGGATGTGGCGACCACGCGCGCCATTCGTGCGCACCACATATTGAGGCCCGCGCTGTCGTGACGCACGTGAAGCGCCAGTTTGCGTGCGATCGTCGATGCGGCGCAGTAATCGCACACGTCGAACTCCCAGCCGACGCGCCAGATTGGTGGCGATAACCACCGATTGGTCGACACCGCGCAGGCGAATGCGCCGCGCAGTGGTGGGTGCCCATGTGACGATGTCGGGTTGCCAACCAGTGCACTGCGCTTGCAGCGCTGCGGCAACGTTGCAACCGAAGCGCGCGGCGATCCAACGGGCGTTGCGGAACTTCATCTGGTGCACCGCACGGCGCAACTCGCCGCGATATACGCCGAGCGACACCACGACGAACGGCGACTCGATGATGTGCGGAGTGCCGGCGAGACGGTCGATGTCGTGAGGTGTGAAGTACGGTGGCACGGTGCCAGTGAGCGGTTCGTCGGCGATGCCGCCGATGGCGACCGACCGTCTCGTGGAGCGCACATCTCGGTGTGTGCTCGGGCTTGCCTTCTTTGGCATCGGTATCTCGCTGATCATCGATGCACGAATCGGCGTGCCGCCCTGGGATGTGTTCCATCAAGGTGTTGCGCAGCGTGTTGATCGCAGCATCGGCACGGTGATCATCGCCACGGGCGCCGCCCTCATGTTGTTGTGGATACCCCTGCGACAGAAACCTGGCATCGGCACGATCTTGAACGCCGTCGAGATTGGTCTCGTGGCCAACATCGCACTGGCGTTGCTGCCTCAACCAGAGTCGGTGTTCGTTCAGGTGCCGATGATGCTGGGAGGAGTGCTCGTCGTCGCGATCGGGTCGGGCCTGTACATCGGTAGCGGACTCGGGCCGGGGCCGCGCGACGGTCTGATGACCGGTCTCGCTGCACGCGGAATTCCGCTACGCGTCGCGCGCACGGGCATCGAGGTCACCGTGCTCGTCGTCGGATGGTTTCTCGGTGGACAAGTCGGCGTCGGCACCGTCGCCTTCGCCGTGTCGATCGGGCCGCTCGTGCAGGCGTTGCTACCACGCCTCGCGATGAAGTAGCGCCCGCGAGTCCTCGCGACGACACGAGTCGCGATTCCTAATAGCGATAGTGCTCGGGTTTGAACGGTCCCTTCGGGTCCATGTCCAAGTATTCGGCTTGTCCGTCGGTGAGCTTGGTCAACTTCGCGCCGAGCGCGCCAAGGTGCAGTGACGCGACCTTCTCGTCGAGGTGCTTGGGCAACACGTAGACGCCGATCGGATACTTGGCCAAGTTGTTGAACAATTCGATCTGAGCGATCACCTGGTTGGAGAACGAGCAACTCATCACGAAACTCGGGTGTCCGGTTGCGCATCCGAGGTTGACGAGCCGACCCTCGGCGAGCACAATCACCGCGTGGCCGTCGGGGAACGTCCACAAATCGGTGCCCGGCTTCAGTTCGTCGCGCTTGGCGCCGCTGCGCGCCAAACCCGCCATGTCGATTTCGTTGTCGAAGTGGCCGATGTTGCACACGATGGCGTTGTGCTTCATCTTCGCCATGTGTTCGACGGTGATGATCATCTCGTTGCCAGTTGCGGTGACGAAGATGTCGACATCGCCCACGATGTCTTCGAGCACGTCGACCTGGTATCCCTCCATCGTCGCCTGCAACGCGTTGATCGGGTCGATCTCGGTGACGATGACGCGCGCACCCTGACCGCGCAAGCTTTGTGCACAGCCCTTGCCGACGTCGCCGTAACCGCAAACGACGGCAACCTTGCCGGCGATCATCACGTCGGTAGCGCGGTTGATCGCGTCGATCAACGAGTGACGACAACCGTAGAGGTTGTCGAACTTGCTCTTCGTGACGCTGTCGTTCACGTTGATCGCCGGGAAGAGCAATTCCTTGCGCTCGGCCATCTTGTAGAGGCGCTTCACGCCCGTGGTGGTTTCTTCGGTGACACCACGGATGCCCTTGGCCATACGCGTCCACTTGGTCGGATCGGTCTTCAGGCTGCGCTGTAGCAAGCCGAGCACGATCGCCAGTTCGGGGTTCGACGCCGTCGTCGGGTCGGGCACCTGGCCGGCCTTCTCGTATTCGACACCCTTGTGCAAGAGCAGCGTGGCGTCGCCACCGTCGTCGAGAATCATGTTCGGGCCGTCGCCGTCAGGCCACGTCATCATCTGGTCGGTGGCCCACCAGTACTCCTCGAGCGTCTCGCCCTTCCAGGCAAACACCGGCACACCGTCGGGTGACTCGACCGAACCGTTCGGCCCGACTGCGACCGCGGCGGCGGCGTGATCCTGCGTGGAGAAGATGTTGCAACTGGCCCAGCGCACCTGTGCGCCGAGTTCGACCAGCGTCTCGATGAGCACCGCGGTCTGCACCGTCATGTGCAGCGAACCAGAGATGCGCGCACCCTTCAGCGGCTTCGACGCGCCGTACTCCTTGCGTAGGGCCCGCAAACCCGGCATCTCGTGCTCCGCGAGGTGGATTTCCTTGCGACCGAACGGCGCAAGCGAAACATCGGCGACGCGATAGTCCTTGCGTTGGGCGAATGTGGATGACGACATGGCTGACCCCGTTTCGTAGTTGTACTGCAGATGACTCGGTAACGCAGGTCGTTGCACAACGACCGTGTCGGGCTGGGGCCTGCTGGCACCAATTCGGGTCAGCCGACGAAAGTTAGGCTACTCGTTCGGTTGCGCCTGCTGGCGCTATGCCGAGAACGTGGGTGCGATGTTCTGCGCAGCGACCTTGGCCATGATGCGCGCGTGCTCAGTGTCGCTGACCGTCGTGGCTTCGTCGATGAGCATCACAGGGATGCCGTCGCGCACGGTGTAGCGACGGTGCAGGCGCGGGTTGTAGAGCGCGTCTTCGTCGGCGATGAAATAGAGCGGACCCTTGTCTTGCGGACACGCGAGAATCGCGAGAAGTCTCTCATCGATGGTGCTCATCGCTCCCCCACGCTAGGCGATGCCGGGGAACATCGGCACCGCGTCAGCAGGCCGGCAACGAGTTACGCCGTGATGAGTTGCAGTAGTTCGGCGACCTGCGTGTCGCACTGTTCGCGCGTCGAGGCCTCCACGTTCAAGCGCAGCAACGGCTCGGTGTTCGAGGCGCGCACGTTGAACCACCAGTCACCACAGTCGACGGTGAGACCATCGAGGCGATCCTGCGGGAAGCGGGCATATTTCTCGGCAACACTCGCGATCACGGCCTCGATGTCTTTCACCTGGGTGTTGATCTCACCGCTACCCGCATACCGCTCGACGGGTTCGCGCAACTTGGAGAGTGGCAACCCAGTGCGACCCATCTCTTCAAGCACCAGTAGCGCGGCGATGAGGCCGGAATCGGCACGATAGTTGTCGGCGAAGTAGTAGTGGCCACTGTGTTCGCCGGCGAACACCGCACCGGTTTCGGCCATCACGCCCTTCATGTAACTGTGACCGTTGCGCGTGCGCTGGCTACGACCGCCATTTTCTTCGATCACCTCGCGCACCGCACGCGATGAGATGAGGTTGTAGAGGATCATCGCACCGGGCTTGCGGCGCAAGAACACCTTCGCCAGAATCGCCGTCGTGGTGTTGCCCGACACCGTACGGCCGAGTTCGTCGACCAGAAACACACGATCGGCATCGCCATCGAATGCGAGGCCGACATCGAACGAGCCGGCGAGCACACGCGCCTGCAAGTCGCGTTGATTCGCGGGCTGAATCGGGTCGGCAGGGTGATTCGGAAACGTGCCGTCCAGTTCGCCGTACATCACTTCGAGGCTGATCTGCGGCAGGCGGTCGAACACCGCCGGCACCACGAGACCGCCCATGCCGTTCGCGGTATCCGCCACCACCTTCAGCGGACGCAATACCGACGGATCGATGAACGACAGCACATGTGTGACGAAGTCGGCAAGCAGATTGCGCTTCGTGACCTTGCTGCGGTCACCCTCCACTGGTTGGCCGAGCGCCACGCGGGCGAGTTCGCGAATCTCGCGCAAGCCGCTGTCGATGCCGATCGACTTGGCTCCGGCAGCACACATCTTGA
>VGBY01000017.1 GCA_016870295.1 Actinomycetota bacterium | reverse complement strand
GCAGCGCGTACGGCGTTGTGCACCGTCGTGCGAATCGGTTCGTGTGAGAGCGAGTACAGCGGCACGTGCAGCATCGTGACGGAGTCCAGCCATGCCGGGTCCCACTGCGAAAGCTGTGTCGCACTACCTCGATCGGTCAGCATCGTGCGCTCGCCGTCAGTCGTCGCCATGACCACGATCGAACCCGTTCGACCGACTCGCTCGCCACAAACGTCGACACCATGACGTGTGAGCTGACCAATCAACGAGTCACCAAGTGAATCGCTGCCAATGCATCCGACGAAGCGCGACGCGCCACTCAACTTCGCCGCGAAGTAGGCGACGTTCGCCGCGCTACCACCACGACGTCGCACGATGGTGGCCGCAGTATCCGTGTCGCGCTGCACGTGATCGTGCAGTTGCACGACGATGTCTTCAATCAGATCGCCAACCGCGCAGATCATGACCCTCTAGATGGTGGTGACTGTCTTTCCGTCACCACATTGGATAGGTATCAGTTTCGCCCTTTGGCCGACGCTTTCGTTTTCCGATCAGTATGGCAATGGCGATAATCACAGTGGCCCCAACCACAGTGACGAGACGCATAACTCAGACTCTACAGCGATTGCTGCAGTGCCTTGGCAATTCTTCGGTATCCGGAGGATGTGAAGTGAACGCGGTCGACATAGGTGAGCTCTTCCGTAACTCCATGTCTTGGCAACTCTGCGTTTAAATCAATGAAGTCAACTCCGAGTTCGGCGAGCCGAGCCTGCAAGGAGTCTCGATAACCGATGTACAGCGATTTGTCGAGCCGCATGAAAGCGTCATTGAGATTTGGATCAATCCGTTCAAGTAAAGAAAAGAGTTCGGCTTCTGCTCCTGACGGCTTGTGGTCTGACCAGAATGCCGTTGGCTGAAGCGCGAAGATGATCCGGGCACCAGCAGGCGCGAGAACTGACTTCCACAACTCCAAACTTTGACAAGTAGTTTCAGTGGCAAGTCGAATGACTTCGTTGGCTGAGCGACGACTCGGAACAGGGGTCGAACGATTGGGACGAATGATCTCAACGAGTCTCTTAAACCGTCCACTAGTGGCCGATTGCATACCTTGTTCGAAGGCTTGCTGGAAGTAGAACGCTCCGAGCGGCAACTCAAAGGGCAGACTCCGCTGCGCAAGAAAAAGATTATTGAAGCCGGAGACGATGAGAACCGTCTTGACTTTTGGCAGCCGAGAAGCAAAGTGCGCATAGAGCGCAAACTCCTGAAAGGCTGTGTAGCCACGTCCGCCCAGGTTCAACCAGGGTTCTGCGGTGAGTTCTGCAAGATGCGAAGCGATCGTCCCTGTGTCGTCTTCAGCACCTACCCCGAATGCGGTTGATGCACCGACAACTAGAGAAACTGAGGATGAAGATGGCGGATTGATTGGGGAGAGTTTTGTGCCATTGAACACCGAGTGCCGAAATCCGAAGTTATCGGTGGTGACGTGGGATGTTGAGTAGTTGGGGGTATGAAAATACATGATGTACGGATGCCAGACGGATCCAAGATTGTCGTAACTCCGCATCTGCGGAACTCGGCGGTATCTCTGCTCCTGGACTTCAGTCAAGTGTGAACGCTCCTTCGTAGCGCTGACGTTCCACCGTTTGCTCGTCTTTGTAGAGCACACAATTCTCGATGACGAGTACTTCAATGTCAGTACCCATAAAGCATCGGAAAGCGTCTTCTGGCGACTCCACGATCGGTTCGCCGCGCACGTTGAAAGACGTGTTGACGATTACCGGACATCCAGTGAGCCTCTTGAACTCCGATATGAGGGCGTGGTAGCGCGGGTTGGTCTCTCGATGCACGGTCTGAATCCGTGCCGAATAATCGACATGCGTTACAGCGGGGATTTCCGAGCGGACTTGGTTGAGCAGCTCAATTCCGTAGAGCCGGTCACTTCCTTCAGGATGTATCTGTCGAGTTGCCACTACGTCTGCCACAAGCAGCATGTAGGGGCTGTCAGCATCCATGTCGAACCACTCAGATACGTCTTCACGCAGCACACTCGGTGCGAATGGTCTGAATGACTCTCGGTACTTCACCTTCAGATTCAACACCTTCTGCATGTCTCGTGAACGTGCGTCAGCAATGATTGAGCGTGCGCCGAGCGCGCGTGGTCCGAACTCCATTCGACCCTGAAACCAGCCAACTGCCTTGCTTTCAGCAAGGGCAGTCGCAGTCTTGTGAATCACCTCATCAACTTCGTGAGTCGTGAAGATTGCGCCGAGGGCGCTCAACCGACGTTGAACATCGTTCGGAGAATATTCGGGACCCAGATATGAGCCGTGCATCGCGTCAGTGGCAACGACTGTGCGTGGCTGCTTCGCATGGAGGTGATACCACCCCAGCGCTGCACCGACAGCACCGCCTGCATCACCTGCTGCAGGCTGAATCCAGAGTTTGTCGAAGGTCTTGGCCCGCAGGAGTTCGCCGTTCGCTACACAGTTAAGCGCAACCCCGCCAGCAAGGCAGAGGTTCTTCTGGCCGGTGCTACTCGCGACGCCGGATGCCAATCTGAGTACGACCTCTTCGGTGACTGCCTGAATCGATGCCGCAAGATCCATGTGGTGCTGTTCAAGGGGCGACTCGGAGGCTCGCGGTGCAAATCCAAAGAGATCGTGGAACTTTGCATTCGTCATTGTTCGTCCGGCGCAATAGTCGAAGTAGCTCATGTCGAGTCGGAACGAGCCATCGTCTGCTACTTCAATGAGATGCTTTCGAATAGTGTCGGCGAAACGCGGAATCCCATACGGGGCAAGACCCATGACTTTGTACTCACCAGAGTTCACTTTGAAGCCGGTGTAGGCCGTGAATGCTGCATATAGCAAACCGAGTGAATGTGGGAAGTGAATCTCCTTGATGATGTCAATGGAATTGCCCCGACCGACGGCCAGCGACGTGGTGGTCCATTCGCCCACACCATCCATCGTCAAGATTGCGGCCTCGTCAAATGGAGAAGGGAAGAATGCACTCGCTGCGTGACTGAGGTGGTGCTCTGAGAAATACAACTTGTCATCCCACTGCACCGACGAATCGAGGTGTTTTGATAACAGGCGCTGGAGTTCTCGCCGCTGAAAAAGTTTGTCGCTCAGCCAACTGGTTTGCGCATCGAGGAACGTCGCGAGTCCGCGCGGGGCATATGCGAGGTGAGTTTGCAGCAGCCGTTGAAACTTTAGGTACGGCTTGTCGTAGAACACGACCGCATCAAGTTGGTTTGCTCGAACGCCGGCATGGTCCAAACAGAAGCGCACCGCATGGATGGGGAAGGACTTGTCGTGCTTTTTTCGGGTGAACCGTTCCTCCTGGGCAGCTGCAGCCACCTGACCGTCCACAACGAGAGCCGCAGCAGCATCGTGATAGTAGGCGGAGATGCCGAGGACTCTCACGACGTCTTCAGGCTAGTTGTGGCGGCGTTATGACAACTTGTCGAATCGGGTCGGTTGACTCTGGTGACTGTGACGCTCAGACCAAAAGCTCGCAACCGACCTTGGACGACGCAAAGCGAGAGGATCACAGCCGATGACTTTGAGAACAAGAGCAACGGGCGTCACAATCAAGAAGAAAACAACACTAAGAAGAATTCTGGCAAGAATCCTTCGGAGGGCACTCATCGAATCTCACTCATATCGGATCTATCACTCGAAGAAGAGCTGAAGATTTCAGACCGAGAGCAGGTCGCGGGCGCCGGTGTCGCTCGAGGGATGGCGCAACTTGCTCATCGCGCGTGCCTCGATTTGGCGGATGCGTTCACGTGTGAGGTTGAACGCTTCGCCGACTTCCTCGAGTGTGCGTGGTTCGCCGCGGTCAAGCCCGAAGCGCAGGGCGAGAATCTCGCGCTCGCGCTGGTCGAGCGGGGCGAGCAGACGGTTGATCTCCTCGGGCAACAGTGCAGTTGCCGCCACCTCGAAGGGTGACTCGACCGAACGATCCTCCACCACGTCGCCGAGTTCGGCATCACCGTCTTCGCGTAGTGGTTCGCTCAAGGAGAGCGGCTCGTTGGCGAAACGCAACGCCTCGGTGACCTTGTCTTCGGGCATCTCGACTTCGGCCGAAAGTTCGGCGAGCGTTGCCGGGCGACCAAACTTCAGCTCCAAGCGCGAGCGGGCCTTCTGCAGTCGCGCCAGCGTGTCGCCGGCATGAACTGGCAGGCGGATGGTGCGGCCGGTGTTCGCGATGCCGCGGGTGATTGCCTGGCGAATCCACCAGGTGGCGTAGGTGGAGAACTTGAAACCCTTGCGCCAGTCGAACTTCTCGACGGCATGCATGAGACCGAGGTTGCCCTCTTGGATGAGGTCGAGCAGCGGTAGCCCTGACGCCTGGTATTTCTTGGCAATCGACACCACGAGCCGCAGGTTGGACTGCACGAATTGGCGCTCGGCACGCGAGCCGAGGCGGGCGATTTTGCGCAGTTCACGTTTGCGCTGTGCGTCGAGGCGTGCCGGATTGTCGAGCTGCTTCTCGGCAGCCTTGCCTTCTTCAATTTCTTTCGCTAAACGAACTTCGTCGTCTTTGGTGAGGAGAACGTACTGGCCGATGTCGGTGAGATAGAGACGTACGAGATCTTCTTCGTCTCGATCAATGCGATCCTTGGCCATTCTGCGCCCCCACCCCTATGTGAAACCGAATATGACAATCGCGCCCGGTGAGGGGCGCGAGCGCGCTCAACGATACCGACTGCCTCCAAATCCACAACCTCGCGGCAGCAAGATTTTTCGGGGAATTTTGCACTGCACCGACCTGTGGCGAACTTTGACCAAGATGCGCGGTGCACAGTTCCCATGCGCTTCGCACTGTGACCGATGAGCCTGCAAATCACCGTGGAGTCATTTGCAGGACACCTTATTATGAAGGCATGTCCAACCCCGTCCTCAACGAATCCACTTTCGACAAGATGCGTCAGCGTCACGCCGGCGAACCCGGCTGGGGCGTGGCGAGCGGTCAGCCCACCGGCACGTGGGCGCCGCCGATGACCGATGGCCCAACCACCAAGTACCACCCCGGCGTCATGACCGTGAGCGGTGCTGCGAGCGCCAGCCTCGTGCTCTTTGCACTGTTGTTGATTTCTGCCGCCGTCGGTTGGATTGCAGTCGCCGAACCGGAACCCAACAGATTGTCGTTCCCGCCGATGGCGTTCGTCGGTGCAATCGTCGGTTTCATCGCCGTCATCGTCACGATGTTCAAGCCGATGCTGTCGCACATCCTCGGCCCGGTGTATGCGGTGGGACAAGGGCTCTTCATCGGTGCACTCTCCAAGATGTTCGATGCCATGTACTCGGGCATCGTGCTGCAAGCAGTCGGCACCACGCTCGCAGTGTTCGGCGTGATGCTGTTCTTGTACCGCACCCGCGTCCTGCGTGTCACCGACAAGTTCCGTCGCATCGTGATCGGGGCCACGCTCGGCGTGGCAGTGCTGTACTTGGTCTCGTTCGTCACCAGCCTCTTCGGAGCCAACGTGTCGTTCATCAACAGCAGTAGCGGCATTGGCATCCTGTTCAGCTTGTTCGTCGCGGGTCTGGCGGCCTTCAATCTGGCGTTGGACTTCGACTTCATCGAGAAGGGTGAGCAGATGGCGTTGCCGCAGCGCATGGAGTGGTTCGCGGCGCTCGGTTTGCTGGTCACCCTCGTCTGGCTGTACCTCGAGGTGTTGCGCCTGCTCGCCAAGTTGCGCGATCGCTAGACGCTCGCCAGCAACAGGCTGTACGAGCGCCCCACAAACGCTTTCCTAACGCCGTGCAGCAGTCGAACGATTGGCTGCGCAAGCACGCTGACGGTAAGTCTCGCTGCTGGTGGTGCGGAGATGACCCGCTTTACGTCGCGTATCACGATGACGAATGGGGTCGGCCCGTGCACGACGACCGGCGGCTGTACGAAAAGATCTGTCTCGAAGGGTTTCAATCGGGTCTGAGTTGGCTCACCATCCTGCGTAAGCGGGAGAACTTTCGGTGCGCCTTTGCCGACTTTGACTTTGAAAAGGTGGCTGCGTTCACCGAGCGCGACGTCGCCAGATTGCTGGGTGACGCCGGCATCGTGCGCCACCGGGGAAAAATCGAGTCGACCATCAATAACGCGCGTCGATGTATCGATCTGGTCAATGAAGTTGGTTCACTCGATGCCTTCGTCTGGCAGTTTGCAACGCAAGAACGTGAGGGCGACCGCGCCACGCCTCCAGGACTACCGTCTCACACGCCCTCGTCGACACGTCTGTCGAAGGAATTGAAACGCCGCGGTTGGAGTTTCGTCGGCCCGACGACGATGTATGCATTCATGCAGTCAGTCGGTGTCGTCAACGACCACCTTGATGGCTGTTGGGTGCGCTAGTCAGCCGTTCTGTTTGTCGAGGCGCTCGAGCATCAACTCAATCTCGGCGAGTTGTGCTTCGATCTCATCAAGATCAAGTGGCTCGTCGTGTTGGTTGCTCGTGTCGCTCATCCACGAACAGAGTAGGCGACTGCGTCGACGGTCGCGTGCACCGCTAGCGTGACCCGTTATGCCATTACAGTTTCCGCCGTTCGACGGTTCCGCCAAGAAACAGCAACGCTTTGCCGAGCCACCGGAGATGGGTATCGATGCAACGAAGCGCTACACCGCCACGATGAGCACGTCGCTCGGCGAGATCATCATCGCGCTCGACGCAGCGGCCGCACCACGAACGGTGAACAACTTCGTGTTCCTGGCGCTGAGTCACTATTACGACGGCGTCATCTTCCATCGCATCATCAAGAATTTCGTCTGTCAGGGCGGTGACCCCGAAGGTTCGGGCCGTGGCGGCCCCGGTTATCGATTCGGTGACGAACTACCGAAGCCCAATCAGTACAAGGTCGGTTCGTTGGCGATGGCCAATGCGGGCCCGAACACCAATGGATCACAGTTCTTCATCATCAGCGGCCCCGACGGCTGCCGTCTGCCACCGCAGTACTCGCTGTTCGGGCAGGTCGTGAAGGGCATCGATGTCGTTGAGACGATGCAGAACGTGCCGACCGGCGCAGGCGATCGTCCGAAGACCGACGTCGTCATCAACTCGGTCACGATCACCGTCGCGGACTAGACCCGCGTGGCGCAGCCTCGCTCGCGTGGTGCCGTCGAGCTGTCGCTAACAGAAGCCAGGCGAGTCGCGTTAGCCGCCCAAGGTTTCGGTCGTGAGTATCGGGGTAGTGATGCCAGTCAACTGCAGAAATTGCTCACCCACGTTGGCGTTCTGCAGATTGATTCCGTCAATGTTCTCGTGCGCAGTCAGGAGTTGCCGATCTTTGCGCGCATCGGTGCCCATGATCGGCGAGTCGTGTCGAACGCGGTGACCAAAGGCAAGATGTTCGAGTACTGGGTGCACGAAGCGTCCCTCGCACCGGTAGATCTGCATCCGCTCATGCGCTGGAAGATGCGACGGCCACATCCATGGCTTGGCAACTACTACTCCCGCAACAGAGCGTTGGTAGAGCGCCTCTATGCGCGTGTGCGCGCCGACGGCCCACTGAAGGCTGCGGAGGTTTCCACCCGTGTCGGCAAGAAGGGCACCTGGTGGGACTGGGATGATGCGAAGTCGGCGCTCGAGTACCTCTTTTATGCCGGTCGCGTCACCACACGGGCCCGCGATATCGACTTTGCCCGCGTGTACGACCTGCCCGAACGCGTGTTACCGCGAAACGTGCTCAATGCCGAGACCCCGAGCGAGCTTGATTCGCGCCGCGAGTTGCTGCGTCGTGCCTGTGAACATCTCGGTGTCGCAACCTTCACCGATCTGGCGGATTATCACCGCCAGAAGCCACGAGATGCCCGCGCCGCACTCGACGCCCTCGTTGAAGATGGTGCTCTACGAACAGCGACCGTGGAGGGATGGGATGAAGTTGCCTATGTACCAAAGCGTCTCACCATTCCACGGCGAGTAACGACGTGTGCCTTGCTGTCCCCGTTCGACTCACTGGTGTGGAATCGTGACCGCAACGAACGTCTCTTTGACTTTCACTACCGCATCGAGATCTACACACCCAAGCCCAAACGACGATTCGGCTATTACGTGCTGCCGGTGCTCTGCGGTGAACGACTCGTTGGTCGTCTCGATATGAAGGCGGATCGTCACGCGGGTGTGCTGCGCGTCGAAGGTGCCTACCTCGAGAGAGGCGTCGCGGCGAAATCGGTGGCTGCCCCGATTGCTGCGCGATTACGTGAAATGGCATCATGGCTCGGACTCGATGATGTCGCAGTTGCCCGACGGGGTTCACTGGCGACGCCACTCGTAGCGTTGTGCAAGTGACTCCACTCATCGCCGTTGCGGGGCGCACCGGCGCACCGAGTCGCGTGTCGCGCGATGAAGTGGCGTTTGCGGGCAAGCGTTATCTCAACTCGATCCTGCGTGCCGGTGGGGAACCCATCGTTGTCGCACCGCAGGTGTTCACCGATGACGATGCGAACGAGTTGTTGTCGCGATTCGACGCACTGGTCCTGATGGGTGGCCCCGATGTCGACCCATCGCTGTACGGCCAGCAGGCGTCGTTGAACGTCTACGGGGTATCGCCGCAGCAGGATCGTTTCGAGACCGCAATGTTGCATGGTGCCTTGGCGAATGAATTGCCGGTGCTCGCGGTGTGTCGCGGTATGCAGCTCACCAACGTGGTGCTCGGTGGCACATTGGTGCAACATCTCGGTGACTTACCGAATGCCGCGTCACTCGTCGCACATGCGCCGGGCGAATTCCCGGTCGGGGCGGAGTTTGCCCTGCACGAGGTGGAGCTGGTGCGCGACTGCTGGCTTGCGCGGGCAACCGGCGCGACCCGTATCAACGGCGCGTCGTTTCATCATCAAGGCATCGACCGACTGGCAACGGGTTTTCGACCCGTCGGACACGCACCCGACGGGCTGCTTGAAGCCATCGAACATGAACGCCATCACATCATCGGGGTGCAGTGGCACCCGGAAGACACTTCGGCAGATGACTCGCAACAGCAGGGCATCTACCATGCGTTCGTTGAATTGTCGCGTTGAGCGACTATTGGTCGGTCGGCGGCTGCCACACTCGACGGGGCATCGCCCAGCGAATGACCCGCGTGATTGCATCACCCAGAGGTCGCAACGCGACCCTCTCGGTGACGGGCAGGTACGGCAATTGCAGATGCGGTCGTGACCAACGAGGCAGTGTCGCGATGGTCGCTGCAATCAGCAGTGAATATGCGGCTTGTGCAACCGGCGGTAGCGGCGGCTCAAACAGTAGGTAGCGCATCGCGTCGCGTGATTCCTTAGTACCGCGAACCTCGTTGCGGTACGACGAAATTTGGTCGTGCAGCGCACGCACCGACTCCGGCGGGGCGGGCACGCCGAGTTTGCGGGCGATGAGCGCCGCATCCTGCACGTATCCGTCACAACCAGCGGAGTCAAGCGGGAACTCGCCGAAGCGTTGGTGCGCCACGAGAAAACTGTCGATTTCCACGATGTGCACCCAGCGCAGCAAGTGCGGATCTCGAGCGGAATACGTTCGCCCGTCACTCGCCGTACCCACGACCCGTTCGTGCACACGATTGACGAGGTCGACGGCGCGCTGCGCCTCCGACTCTGGGCCGAACGAAGTGGCGGCCAGGAAGTCGGCCGTGCGCTGCAAACGACCCCATGGGTCGTTGCGATAATCAGAATGTTGCGCAACACCGGCCATTGCCAGCGGGTGCAGTGACTGTACGAGCAATGCCCGTAGTCCACCGATGAACATCGACGCGTCAGCGTGCACACGACGAATTGGACGATCTTCACTGAACCAACGTGGCGCCGTCGGCTCGAGCAACTGCATCAGACGCGTTTCACCGTCAGGGCCGGCAACGCGGTCACGCAGCGCCTTGGTAAGACTCTCGCGCACGGTTGACAGCGCATCGTTCAGGCTGTCGCGCGACAACCTGACGTCGTTTAGTGCGGGAGGCAACAATCTCACCACTACATGGTGCCACCACCCGAGACCATCGGTACTCTGGAAGTTGTGGCTGTCACGAGTGATTCGAACACCGCGATGCCGCGCTGGGTGCCACGTGCCATTGTGCTGCTGTGGCTTGGATTCCTCGGCACGGTACTCATGCAAGAACTATGGGATCGGCTGTTTGGCTTCCTCTTGCTACTCGTGATTTCGCTGTTCATCGCGCTGGCAATCGAGCCGGGCACCAATCGTCTTGCGCGTCGCGGGATGAAGCGGGGTACGGCGACCGCGCTCATCTTGGCGGGTGTCGCCGTCGTGGCAATCGGATTCGTGGCCGTGATGGGGGCGTTGATTGCCGATCAAGCGTCGGAACTTGCCGACAACCGCGACCAATACGTCACTGACGTGGTGGGCTTTCTTAACGACACGTTCGGCGCCAACTTGGATGCTGCTGAAGTCATCGACTCCATCGACGATCCGAGGGGCCCCGTGCGGGAGTTCTTGAATTCGCAGGCGGACCGCGCCGTGCAGCTCGGTGTGTCGGCCTTCAGCACGCTCTTTCAGGTGTTCTCGATCTTGCTGTTCACGTTCTACCTAGCGGCCGACGGGCCCAAGTTGCGCCGCACGATTTGCAGCTGGTTGCGACCCGAACGACAGCGCACGGTGCTGGACATCTGGGAACTGGCGGTCGACAAGACCGGCGGCTACCTCTCGTCACGCGCGATTCTCGCCGTCGTCTCATCGTTCCTGCACTGGATCGCATTTCAAGCCATCGGCACGCCCGCACCGATAGCGCTCGCCCTGTGGGTAGGTGTCGTATCACAGTTCTTGCCGGTGATCGGTATCTATGTCGCAGGTGCGTTGCCATTGCTATTGACCGTCATCGACTCACCGCTGAAGGCACTCTTCGTCTTGGGCTTCATCGTGGTGTATCAACAGATCGAGAACTTCCTCATCGCCCCGAAGATCACCGCGCAAAAAATGCAGTTGCATGCGGGTGTCGCATTCGCATCGGCAATCATCGGCGGTGCCGTGCTCGGGCCGACCGGGGCAATTCTCGGTTTGCCGGCTGCCGCCGTCATTCAGGGCATCCTCAGTTCGGTGGGCGAGCGATACGAAGTGGTTGAGAGTGATGGGGACGGAGCCGAGTGACACACACCCGCGCTCGTTGGTCGGTGGTCCGCTTCGCGGTCGTAGCGGTGTGTGCCACGGCCCTCTTCACCGGTGCACCAGCGCTCGCCACGCAAGGCTCGGGCGGCGACACCACAACTGGAACGGCAGCGGATGCCTCACCATTGCCGTCGATTGCACCGAACATCAGCGAGACTCGACGATTCGCGCCACGTTTGCCGAAAAACACCGGCGAGGGTCGTCGTGTGGTCTACAGCAACTCGTTGCAGTGGGTGTGGGTCGTCGACAAGAACGAACAAGTAGTGCGCTCGATGCCCGTCTCGGGTCGACGGGGTGTGCCCGCACCTGGCACGTACCAAGTCTCTAGTCAGCGTCCGTGGTCATTCAGCCTTGACTTTGAAGGGGTCAACTTTCGGTGGATGACGCGATTCGCAATCGGTCCTGCAGGCGGCAACATCGGCTTCCACGAGATCCCCCGCAAAGACGGCGAGGTGATGCAGACCGAGGCACAACTTGGTTCGTTTGCAGGTTCAGGTTGCATCCGCATGGCTACTACGGATGCAAAGTTCGTATACGAGTGGGCGCGTCCCGGCACACAGGTAGTGGTGACGCGCTAAATAATTGTTGCGTTAGAAGCGTGACATTTCGTTCTTGAACAACTCGAGCCCGAGGTTGCCCAAGCCGAGTGCGTAGGTGTGCCAAGCACGCAGGTCGAATGCGGGCCCGTGTTTGGCCTTCGCCTCGTCACGTAGTTGCAGCCACACCCGCTCGCCGAGTTTGTAGGAGATCGCTTGTGCCGGCCATCCGAGGTAGCGGTCGATCTCCGAGCGGTTGAAGGCCTCATCGCTCGATGAACGAGCCGACAAGAACTCAAATGCCAACTCCGGGTTCCATGCTTCGCCGGCATGCCACGGCCAATCTTTCGGAATCCTCTTGTCGCAGTGCATACCAATGTCAACCACGACACGAGCGGCGCGGAAGGCCTGTGCGTAGAGAAAACCCAGCCGATACTCGGGTCGGGCCAGAAACCCGAATTCATCCATCAACCGCTCGGCGTACAGTGCCCAGCCCTCGCCGTGACCGCTGACGAACTCGTTGCGCTGAAAGCGCGACAACTTCTCACGGTTGACGATGGCCATCCCAATTTGCAAGTGGTGCCCTGGCACGCCTTCGTGATAGGCGGTTGTCGGTTCACTCCATAGCGGAAACCGTGTGCGGCCGTTTGCCGGGTACCACGTGCTGCCGGGTCGCGTCAGGTCTTCACTCGGCGACATGTAGTACTGCGCTGCTGCACCACCCGGCGGTGAGATCTTCGCTTCGATCGTGCGA
>VGBY01000016.1 GCA_016870295.1 Actinomycetota bacterium | reverse complement strand
GCTCGACGGCTTCGACGATGTCGGCGGCCGTCACCGAGCCGAACAACTTGCCGGTCGCCCCCGCCTTGGCAGTAATGACGAGTGGTGTCTCGGCGAAAGCCGTTGCGATTGCCCGCGCGGATTCGCGATCGGCTGCCTCACGCACCGCCCGCGATTTCTTCACGGTGGCTGCCTGCTCGACCGCCCCGTCGGTGGCCTCGACGGCCAACCCGTTGGGGATGAGGTAATTGCGGGCATGACCCGACGACACGGTGACGATGTCGCCCCGTCGACCGATGCCCTTCACGTCGCGGCGCAACAGCACCTGCACGACGTCAGGCCTCTGTTGATGCGGAGGTCGTCGCCTCTGGTGCTGCGTCGGCCACGGCAGTCGGCGCGTCAGGGATGTTCTCGTAACGCTCGACCACATCACGGCTGACGCCGCCCCGCTCTTCACGGTCGTCGTCACGGTTGCGTGGGCCACGCAGACCAGCGACGCGCTTGGTGTAGGGCAGGAGCGCCATCTCGCGGGCGTTCTTCACGGCGGTGGCGATCTCACGCTGCTGTTGCACGTCGGCACCGGTCATGCGACGGGCCTTCATCTTCGAGCGGTCGCTCATGAAGCGTTGCAGCAGGTTGACATCTTTGTAGTCGATGTAGACGATGCCTTCCGGGTTGAGCGGGTTGGGCTTTTTCTTGTAGCGGCGCTGCAACAACTTTGCGGCGCGAAGTTTGTTCTTTTTGCTGGTCATGTTCTCGGCTCCTTGGTTGGCTCTCGGTTATCTCAGTTTTTTCAGAACGGCTCTTCGCCCTCAAACGGGCTTGCTTCGCCCGCCGGGCTGGTGCTGCCGCCGGACTTCTTCGCGCCACCCTCTTTACGGGGGGTGCGCTCGACTTGCGCGGTCGCCCAACGCAGGCTGGGTCCAAGTTCGTCGGCGATCACGTCGATTGCGGTGCGCTTGTCGCCCTCACGGGTGGTGTACTCGCGCTGTTCGAGTCGACCGGTGACGACGATGCGGGCACCCTTCGACAGTGAGGCGGCGGCGTTCTCGCCGAGGTCGCCCCAGGCGGTGACGTTGAAGTAGGAGGTCTGCTCCTGCCATTCGCCGTTGACTTGGTAGCGACGACCGACGGCGATGCCGAACGATGCGACGGCGCGGCCGTTGGCGGTGAAGCGCAACTCGGGGTCGCGCGTCAGGTTTCCGACGAGGGTGATGGTGTTGTCTGCCATGGTGGTTCTTTCTGTGAGCGTTGCGTTGGGTTACTTGGCAGCGCCGGCGGGCAACAATCCGCGACGCGCTGCTTCGTGATCGGGAAGACGCAGCAACTTGTGTCGCAACACGTCGTCGGAGAGTCGTAGTGCGCGCTCGACTTCGGCGAGTGCACCACCTTCCGCGACGATGTTGAACACGGCGTAGTAGCCGTCGTTCTGCTTCTTGATCGGGTAGGCCAGGCGGCGCCTGCCCCACCAATCGGGCGTTCCGTGGACGGAACCGCCGACGCTCGTCACCGATTTGGTGACCTGCTTGATCCAACCGTGGGCGGTGTTCTCATCGAGTGCACCGCTGACGATGATCATCAACTCATATGGCCGCATTATTGACTCCCTTCGGACACGACCCATTGGGTCGAGGCCCCGTGCGGGGCAGGGTGGATAGGGCTTTTGAGCGTACCGTCACCCGACGAGTGTGCCAACGAGGTGCCACACAGAGGTGTGTGCACGAACCCTCAGGCGCGGCGACGCACCTGTTGCGCTGTGGATTCGCGCGCACCCGTGCCAGCGCTACGACGCTTGCGGGGTCGGGCACCGCCGCGCGGGGTGGCCGTCAGCAGGTGATGCCACTCGCAGGCCACACACACCTCAACCGTGTAAGCCGTGAAGATTTCAGGGCGACGGTCGACTGCGCGCAACTCGTCCCGTGAGGTGATGCAGCGCCCCGACTTCGGCAAGCGGGGCCCGAAGAGATACGTCACGTTGCGCAGCGACGCTGTCGCACACATCGGGCATGGCGTGTTGCGCGGCATCCCGTAATGACGTCCGGCTCGCACCAAGTCGCGATGGGCGTCGCAGGCGTCGCGCACCGAGACATCGCCAGCGCGAACACTGTCGATCATCGCGCGACGCATCATGCGAAAGTCGATCGTTGCATCGCGCTCAGCACGACGTGGCTTCTTCATCGCCCACACCGTAGTGGGTCACTTCGTCGTGCGGGAAGCCCACCATTCATCGAGTCGTTTGCGAATCTCGACGTCACCGATGATTCCTTCGTCGAGACGGATCTCCATCAAGAACTCCATTGCTTCGCCGACGGCACGACCTGGTTCGATGCCGAGATGCTGCATCACGGCGATGCCATCCATCTCCGGGCGTAGCGCGGCGAGTTCTTCTTTCGTGGCGAGTTCTTCGATGCGTGCCTGCAGTTCGTCCATGCGCTGGTTCAGGGCGTCGACCTTGCGTTCACTACGGGTCGTGCAGTCGCAGCGCACGAGCGTGTTCAACTCGCTCAGCACGTCGCCGGCATCGCGCACGTAACGACGCACTGCGGAATCGGTCCACCCCATTTGATACGTGTGGAAACGACCGCTCAAGAACACGAGTTCCGACACCTTGCGGATGTCTTCGCTCGCATACCGCAGTTCGCGCATACGACCGCGAGTCATCTTTGCCCCAACCACCTCGTGGTGGTAGAAGGTCATGCCGCGACCCGGCAGCACCTTGCGCGTGCGCGGCTTGCCGATGTCGTGGAAGAGGGCCGCCAAACGCACGATGCGGAAGTCGCCGGCCATGTCGGGGCGAACGTTTTCGACGACGGCCAGCGTGTGGGTGAGCACGTCCTTGTGGCGGTGGATCGGGTCTTGCTCCAGCGACAAGGCGGGCAACTCAGGGAGGAACCGGTTGGCGAGTCCGGTCTCCACCGCAAAGCGCAGGCCGAGTGTCGGTGAGTCGGTCACCATCATGCGGTCGAACTCGTTGCGCACGCGCTCCGCCGACACGATCGCCAGTCGCTCGTTCATCGACTTCACCGCCGCCACGAGCGCGTCATCTGGTGCAACCGTGAGTGTTGCCACGAACCGTGCCGCGCGCAACATGCGCAACGGGTCGTCATTGAAGCTCTCTTGTGGCGACAACGGCGTGCGCAACCGCTTGGCCATCAAATCGTCGAGGCCACCGTACGGATCGACGAGCTGCGGCGAGGCCGCCGTGAGTTCAAGCGCCATCGCATTGATGGTGAAGTCGCGTCGCGAGAGATCGGTCTCCACCGAATCGGAGAACTTCACCTCCGGTTTGCGCGAATCAGGTGAGTACGCCTCGGCGCGATGCGTCGTGATTTCCAGCGTGCGCGCACCGCGTTTGGCGGCGATCGTTCCGAACCGCTCGCCCTGTGTCCAGAGTGCGTCGACGAGCCCCTCGAGCAGCGACTTCACTTCGTCGGGGCGCGCATCAGTGGTGAAGTCGAAATCGAGCGCAGCGACATCGCGACCGAGTATGAGATCGCGAACCGTTCCGCCGACGATGTAGAGACGTCGTCCGCGTTGCTTGAATGCGGCGGTCAGCGGCGCGAGTTCGGCGACCACCGCATCGAAGCGCGCCGGCTGCACGAACTACAGGCTACGCAACGCACTCGCCACTAGCGTTCGAGTGTGTCGGCGGTCGTGTTCGGGCGGCGTGCGCAACGGCGCAACGACGGGCAAGCCCGCAGCGACGAGCGACGAATCACTGCGATGTGCAGCACGTTCGGTGGCACAATGCAACGAACGCCGGCGCTCAACGAGCGTGATGCACTGTGGTTTCGTGAGCGTGGCTTCAGTGTCGTGCAGTCACTGGTGATGTTGCGGCGCAACACGATTGTCAGTGTTCCCGAGACGGCGGCGGCGCATGCACCACGTCTCGCAGCCGAACGGATCGTTCGATCGTCGTGGCGCACGCTGCGCGGCCGCCGCCAAGCGGCACTCCTCTCTTCTGTCCTGCGGTTGGACGAGATCGCCTTCCCGGCACCATGGACACTGCACCGCGACGCGTTCGCCCGAGCGTGCGCGGCCACCAGTGACCACGCGGTGTTGACACACAACACGGCAACAGAGCCCTCATTGCTTGGCAGCTACGCACTCGTCGGCCGCACCGCGCACACCGCGTATCTGCAGCGACTGGCCGTACACCCCACGCTGCGCCGACGTGGTCTCGGCAGCGCACTCGTGTGGGAATCACTCGCTTGGGCGTATGCCCGTGGCGCCACCGAGTTGTATGTGAACACCGAGCCGCACAATGAGGCAGCACTGGAGTTGTACCGCACGATCGGTTTCGTCACCGTTCACGAACAACTGACCGTGCTCGAGCGTGAGCTGCGTTCTCCCGCATGATTCGCCGGATCCCCGCACGAGTCGTATCGCTGCTCGTTGTTGCGCTGTCAGTCGTCGCTCTCCCCTCATCCCCGGTTCGCGCAGTGGATTACCGGCTCGAGATCGTGACCGGCAGTTTCACCACGCGCATCGGCGAACGTGTCATCATCACGATCGCTACGCCGAACGACGACGACATCACAACACTGCTCACCGACCCCGCCGCAACCGCCACCGCCGACGTCAGTGCTCCGCTCGTCACGCGCGAGAGTGTCACCGCAATCGTCGCCGGTGGGGCGTTCGAATCCGAGTCGCAAACCTCACTCGTCGGGCCGCTCTTTCGCGCAACGACGCTCAACGGTGCCGAGGTGTTCCAACTCAACCTGCCAACATCAGCAGCCGCGCGTCCCAATGCTCTACGCCTCACTCGGGAAGGGCTGCGGGTGCTGCGCGTGACGGTGACCGCGCCGAGCGGGCGCATCGCCCAGTTGACGACGTTTCTCAACGTGATATCGAATCGCACCTACGCGCCATTACCCGTGTACTTCGTCGTCGACATTGACGGTGCGCCGTCGATGCAGCCCGACGGCACGATTCGCCTGGGAGACGCCGAACGGGAACGCTTGCTCGACTTGCGGGACCTCATCTATCGCAAACCGCCTGCAGTGCAGGTGAGTATTCGCATTCGACCAGAGTTGATTGATGCACTCACACGATCATCATCACCGGATGATCCGCAGTTGCTCGCTGATCTCGTTGGCAAACTCCCCGAGAATGATGTGCTGGTTGGCACCTTTCGACCAACGAGTGTCGCGGCCTACGCGGCAGCCGAGCTGAAGGCGGCCTTTGAAGCACAACTCCTGCGAGGTGAAACCGTCCTCGATGCGGTGAACGGACCAACTCTCTCGACTCGCACGACATGGCTCACGAATGAGGCGCTCGATGCTGCCGCTGTCGACCTCCTGCGTGGTTACGGCGTTACGAATGTGGTCGCTGTTGGTGATGCCGTTCGCGCGTACGGCACGGGTACCGACACTGCGCGGCCGTATGCAATGCGTTCGTCGACCAATGGCGTCGTTCTGTCACTCGCCGACACGCGTTATGCGCGTCTGCTCGACCAACCAACGGGCACCGCCCACGAATCAGCGGTGGCGATTGCCGCAGAACTGCTCGCTCAGCGAGCCGCCATCGCCAACTCGGCCATTGGTCCCGCGGCGCTCGCGAACCGTCAGGTTGTGCTCGCCAGCGCCGCTGGTGTACCCGAGGAACCGCTCATCACCACCACATTGCTCAAGCTCTTGCGTGCTGCCCCACAACTGTCTCTTCGTAGTTCGCGCGATCTGACCCCAAGTCTCGAAGGTTTGGCGCGCATCCAGCCGCCGGCGATCACCTCCGTGGATGCACTCGCCATACAGACGCGCACCAATGCGGCACTTGCCGCGGTGGAGTCCGTGCGGGAGGTGCTGGCCACGAACGCTGGTGTCACCGACAACTGGACAGAAGTCATCGATGTCGCCAACGACACGTCGCTCACCGAAGAGCGACGCAACGATTACCTGCAAGCAGTGCTCACACAGGTGGATTCTGTGCGCAACGCAGTGGCATTGCCATCATCGTCATTCACCTTTGGTAGTCGCGAGAGCCAACTACGACTTAGCCTCGACAATTCCTCAAACTTCGCGTTGTCGATGCGACTGCAAGCAGCAAGTCCGGCTGGCAAGATGACCTTCACACCGTCGTCGATTGACATCGTTATCCCTGCCAACGGGCAACGAGAAGTCGTCTTCAATGCGACGGCACGCTCAAACGGCTTGATTCCGGTCGAACTCATGTTGATGAGCCCGAGCGGCGCCGTGCTCGACGTGGCTGAAGTGCGGGTGCGGGTCAATGCAATTGCGGGTTTGGGTCGCGGCGTCAGCGCGGTGTTCCTCGTGCTGCTCGCCGCTTGGTGGGGAATCCACACACGACGGCAAATCAAGCAAAGGAAGGCAAAAGAGCACCCGGCACTACGCTCCAGGACATGACCGTACGCATCGTCACCGACTCCGCCTGCGACCTGCCCCAGCGGCTGGTCGATGAACTCGGCATCAGCATCGTGCCACTCACCTTCCGTTTCGGTGAAGAGGAGTTCGTCGACCGCGCGAGCCTCACCCCGACCGAATTCTGGGCACGATGCTCGGCATCGCCGGTGTTGCCGCAAACCGCCGCCCCGGCCCCGGGTCAGTTCGCCGAGACGTTCAAGCAACTCGCCGCGAGTGGCGCCTCGGCAATTCTCGTCGTCACGCTCTCTGCGGAGTTGTCGGCCACCAAGCAAGCTGCCGAACAGGGCGCAAAGGAGGCCGCGCTCAGCATTCCGGTACGCATCGTCGACAGTCGGTCCGCCTCGATGGGTGAAGGCATCAACGTGATCGCCGCCGCGCGACTCGCCAAGAGTGGCGTGGGTATCGACGATCTCGCCAGACAAGTCGCCGACATGGCCGAACGCACGAAGGTGTGGGGGGCTCTCGACACGTTGGAGAACCTGAAGAAGAACGGTCGCATCGGTGGCGCCAAGGCGCTACTCGCCTCCGCCCTGGCCATCAAGCCGATCATCACCGTGAAAGATGGCAAGGTTGCCGAAGGCGGCAAACAGCGAACCCGCAGCAAGGCGCTCGCTTTCGTCGTCGAACAATTCCGGGCCGCTGGCAACGTGAGCAACGTTGCCGTGTTGCACGCGCAGTGCTCGGATGTCGATGCATTCGTCGCGCAACTGCGTGAGACGTACAAGGGAGAAATCATCGTCGGCGACATCGGCTCGGTGATCGGTTCACACACCGGCCCCGGCACGATCGGCGTCACCTACCACGTGCAATAGTCGTCGCTCGACGACGGCCGCGGCGCGCGTCGCCGACATTCCACCGTTCGCACGGTGCCCACAACTAGCGTTTGCCGCCAGTCATGTCCGCCGCCGAACTCGAACCAGGGTTCATCGGCGACCGTTACCGACTTGAACGTCTGATTGCCCGCGGCGGCATGGCCGAAGTGTGGCTCGGGCACGACACGTTCCTCGACCGTCAGGTCGCCATCAAGGTGTTAAAACGGCACATCGCCCGCGACGAAACCGCCATCGAACGCTTCCGTCGTGAAGCGTTGGCCTGCGCCGGGCTGAACCATCCGAACATCGTCGCCGTGTACGACTCGTTCGCCCACGACGACCAACAAGTCGTGGTGATGCAATACGTGCAAGGTCGCAGCCTGCGCGACCTGCTCGACAAGCGCAAGCGTCTCACGCCGAGCCTCACCATCATGATGGGTGCATCGATTGCCGCCGCGCTGGATGCGACGCACCACCACGGTTATATCCACCGCGACGTGAAACCCGGCAACATCCTTGTACGCCCGGACGGCCACTTTTTACTGGCCGATTTCGGCATTGCCAAGGCGATCAACACACCCGAGGGCTCCGATCTGACGAGCGACAACATCATGATGGGCACGGCCAAGTATCTCTCGCCGGAGATCGTGCGCGGAAAGAGACTCGACGGTCGGGCCGACCTCTACAGCCTCGGCCTCGTGTTGTACGAATGCCTCGCCGGCAAGGTGCCGTTCGTCTGCGACAATGATGCCGACACCGCCCTCGCCCGCCTACAGCGTGAACCCACCGATTTAGGGCACTTACGCCCCACATTGTCGCCGCGCCTCGTGCGTGTGGTGCACAAATTGCTGGCCCGCAACCCCGACCACCGTTACCAGACCGGTGACGAGACCCGCACGGCACTGCTGGCGGCCCTCAACGATGTGCGCGACGACCTGACGACGCTCACTCCGCCCACTGGTCAGCGGGTCACCTTCGAGCGCAGCACATTGACCAGCCGTGATCACGGCAGCAATGCCGACCGCACACCATCGCGCAATGCCGCGCGCGAGCGGCGATCGCGCCGCAGCGCGGTCGGCAGCCTCGGTGGCGTCGGTGGCTTCTTTCGCACCACCACGGCGCGCTTGTTGATCGCCACCATCGTCTTGACCGGGCTCGTCATCGCCGCCGTGCTGCGCACGAACGACCCGGAGAACGTGGTGATTCCGCAAGACACCGTGCCCACGGAGGTTGCGCCGGTCGTGGCCGGCCCGGCGACGATCGCCGCGGTGAACTCTTTCGACCCGAACGGTGACGACGGGGTCGAGAACGAGGAGATCATCGGCGCCCTCATCGACAAGAACCCGCAGAGTGCCTGGACCACCTCGTGCTACGCCGACAAGTTCTTCGGCAGCAAAGAGCGCGTCGGTGTGCTCGTCACCTTGACGGGGGCCGGCACCGGGCTCTTGCGCGTGAACTTTGCCAACGGCCCGTGGGGAGCGGAAATTTACGGCGCATCAGGCACTCCCCCGTCGGGTTTCGACGGATGGGGAGCCCCGCTCGGCAAGGAATATCGCACGCGTGGCGAGATCGTGAAGTTCTCCGTCACATCACCGGTGACGCATCTGCTCATCGTGCTCACCGAGGTGGGCAAGAGCAGCGCGTGCAGCACGAACAATCCGTTCCAAGGGCGCATCAACGAGGTGGCGTTCGTTCCGGCCTGAGCATCGTCGCCTTCACGCGCGGGGATGACATGAATCGCGCCAGCGTTAGCCTGACGACGTGGCCGGTAATCCGCTGAGCGATCCGGAGTTCCCGCGCAAGACCGTCGATTTCATCGACCGCGTCGTTGGAGTAGTTCGTGATCGCACCACCAAACCGGTCGTCGCCGTCACTCGTGGCATCGTGTTCGGTTCGATCGTCGCCGTCGTCTCCGTGTCGCTCATCGTGCTGACGCTCATCGCATTGGTGCGCGGCACGCAGGAAGTGTTCGAATTGTTCCTCAGCGAGCGACGCGCCGTTTGGGCGTCGTACTTCTTCGTCGGCGGTTCGTTTATTCTCGTTGGGGCACTCATCATGCGCGCCCGACACTCCACCACCGACGAGCGCTGAACCACCCCCGAAGGACACCATGACCACACACCCGCACCGCAAAGTGATCATCATCGGTTCGGGGCCCGCCGGCCTCACGGCCGCGGTGTATGCAGCGCGAGCCTCGCTCACCCCGCTCGTCATCGAGGGTGAACCGTCGTCGACATCCGACCAACCAGGCGGACAACTGATGCTCACCACCGAGGTGGAGAACTTCCCTGGTTTCCCCGAGGGCGTGCAGGGGCCCGAGTTGATGCAACGGATGCGCGACCAAGCCGCGCGCTTCGGTGCCGAATTCCTCACCGAAAAGGCCACAAACATTGACTTTTCTGGTCACCCGCATCGTGTGTGGGTGCGCGACGACGAATACACCGCCGATGCCATCATCGTCAGCACCGGGGCCCGTTCGTTGATGCTCGGGCTGCCGAACGAGACCTCACTCATCGGTCATGGCGTCTCCACATGTGCAACGTGCGACGGGTTCTTTTTCCGTGGGCAGGAGATTGCAGTCGTCGGGGGCGGCGACTCGGCCATCGAGGAGGCGTCGTTCCTCACCAAGTTCGCCACGAAGGTCACCATCATCCACCGTCGCGACAAGTTCCGCGCCTCCAAGATCATGCAGGAGCGGGCGTTCAACAACCCGAAGATCACCGTGCGGTGGAATTCACAAGTCACGCAGCTGTTCGGCGAGAAGAAGCTCGAGGCCATCGAGGTGACCGACACCAACAGCGGGGCAACCGAACGTGTCGCGCTCGGCGGCCTCTTCGTGGCAATCGGTCACCGGCCGAACACCGACCTCTTTGCCGGCGTGCTCGACATGGAAGACACTGGGTATCTCGTGACGCAGCCCGGTTCGACGCGCACCAATGTGGCCGGCGTGTTCGCCTGCGGCGATGTGCAAGATCACACCTATCGTCAGGCCATCACCGCCGCTGGTTCGGGCTGCATGGCTGCCATCGATGCCGAGCGGTGGCTCGAACATCAACACGCAACGACCAGCAAGTAGCGTGTCGCCCATGGCCGGCAACGTCGTCACTCTCACCACGACAAACTTCGACGAAACGATCAAGGCATCGAGCACCCCGGTGCTCGTCGACTTCTGGGCCGAGTGGTGCGGGCCATGCAAACAAATCGACCCGGTCATCCGCGAAATCGCCACCGAGAAGGCCGGCGCACTCACCGTCGCCAAGCTCAACGTCGATGACCACGGCGACATCGCGCTGCGCTACAACGTGATGAGTATCCCGACGATGATCGTGTTCAAGAACGGTGCCGAAGCGCACCGTCTCGTCGGGGCGCGCGGCAAGGCCGCCCTCCTGGCGGATCTCGCCGCACATCTCGCCTAGGCGACTCGCCGCACTGTTCCCATCAGTGTCCCCAGCGTTTTCAACAGTGTTATCCACAGGTTGGGGACACCCTCAACCAGAGGGTTGGTCTTGACCCGTAGTTGAGGGTTGCTGGCTAGGCGCCGAGGATGGCCCGGGCGATGCGCTCCAAATCGGCCAGATCGGCAAACTCGATACGCAACGTGCCGCGCGAAGCCGAGGTGGGTCCGCTGACCGCCGCCCGCGTCGACAAGTGTTCCCCGATGATGTGCGCGAGCTCGAGCAAGGCCGGGTCGCCGGCCGGTTTCGACTGCTTGGCGGGCTTCTTCTTGCGTGTTGTAGTACCAGAAGTGGTAATCAACGACTCCGTGGCGCGCACCGACAATCCGTCGCGCACCACCTGTTGGGCTACCCGTTCTTGTTGGGTGCGGTCGGTGATGCTGAGCAACACCTTGGCATGACCAGCCGTGAGTCGTCGGTCGGCGATCAACTGCTGCACCGATGCCGGGAGCGCCAACAACCGCACGGCATTGCTGATCGTGGCGCGATTCTTCCCGACACGCGACGCCAATTGATCATGTGTCAGCCCGAAATCTTCGAGCAACTGTTGGTAGGCAGCCGCTTCTTCGAGCGGTCCGAGATCTTCACGATGCACGTTCTCGATGAGCGCTTGTTCGGCGGATGCCGAATCGGTCGCATCGCGCACGATCACCGGCACATGCGTGAGCCCGGCGCGCTGGGCGGCCTTCATACGCCGCTCGCCGGCGATCAGTTGATACACACCAGGTTTCACGGTGCGCACGAGCAACGGCTGCAACACGCCAACGGCCCGAATCGATGCAGCGAGTTCGCTCAAGGCGTCGTCATCGAAGTGCGTGCGTGGTTGATGTGGATTGAGTTCCACGGCCGCAATCGCCACTTCCGTCAGCCCACCTGTGACGGGCGGCACACCTCCCCCACTGGGAATGAGTGAGCCCAGACCCTTTCCTGACTTAAGACCGGCCACGTACGACCTCCTTGGCTGCCGCCCGATACGCCTCTGCCCCGACCCCGTTCGGGTCGAGCACCACGACCGGCATGCCGTGGCTGGGTGATTCGGCGATTTTCACCGTGCGGGGGATCACCGTACGAAGCACCTTGTCGCCGAAGTGCTCGCGTACTTCCTTCACGACATCCGCCGACAATCTGGTGCGACTGTCGAACATCTGGCAGAGGATCGTGCTCACTTGCAGATTTGGGTTGAGGTTGTTGTTGACCAGTTCAATGTTGCGCAACAGCTGGGCCAGGCCCTCCAGGGCGTAATACTCGCATTGCACCGGGACGAGCACTTCCTGCGCGGCGGTGAGGGCATTGACGGTGAGGAGCCCCAGCGACGGTGGGCAGTCGATGAACACGTACTCGTAGTCACTGGCCACCCGCTCCAACGCCTTACGCAAGCGGGTTTCCCTACCCATCACGGGCACCAGTTCGATCTCTGCGCCGGCCAGATCGAGGTTGGCGGGTACGACAAATAGGCCCTTGACGGCACTCGATTGCACGGCATCTTCAATCGGGGTGTCGTGCAACAGCACGTCATACACACTGCGCGACAACGACCGAATGTCAATGCCCAACCCCGTTGAGGCATTGCCTTGCGGGTCGAGGTCAACGACGAGCACCCGGTGCCCGAGCAGGGCAATGCTGGCGGAGAGATTGACCACCGTCGTGGTCTTGCCGACGCCGCCCTTCTGGTTGGCGACCGCAAAGATGCGCGTGGGGGAGCTCACACCTTCACCGTACCCCACGGGTGCACGGCGGGGTGGACATC
>VGBY01000015.1 GCA_016870295.1 Actinomycetota bacterium | reverse complement strand
TGCATCCGCGCGAGGTTAGGCGTCACGACCGAGACGTTCCCGCAAAGTCCAACGTGATACAGGGATGAGTGGTGACGCGACAATCAGCGCTGCTACGAACGTCACCAGAGAAGCACCAATGATGCGTGCGTCGAGCCAACCACTCAGCCCCACAACCGACTTCATCACCGGCATGAGCACTTCGCCGAAACCGGCGACGACACTGACAGCAAGCAGGCGCAACCACCAAGTGGGTTCACGAAAGGGCTGCATCAGCAACGCTGCGAGCGCTCCGAGTGCACCAAAGACGATTGCCGACACACCAAGTGGCGTCGCCAGCACGGCGTCGTACATGAAACCACTGATCAATCCGACGACCGCACCGGTTTGGATGTCGTGCGTGCAGCCGACGCAGGCAACGAACACCGCCACGATTTGTACGGCGTATCCGAATGGCCGAATCTCGCTGAAGAGAGTCGTCTGGATTGACAGCACCACCAAGACCACGAGCACCAGGCGAAACCATCGGCTCGCAATCGCGCGTAACAGCCGTTCGAACATGCGCTACTTCCCCGACTCGGTGATCGGCTGGTACAGCAACACCCGCAAGAACGACAGGCTCGACAAGTCGGCGACGAGATCAATCTCCAACACCGGTCCAGCGGTTCCGAGCCGCTCCACCACTCGCGACACGACGCCAATCACGATGTCGGGCGGCGCCAAGCTCCGTGAGCCACCAGCGGACACGATTGGTGCACCCACCTCGATGGCCGAGGTGCGGGTGCTCGCATCGAGGAATCGCACGATGGGGCGGGTACCCGGGCCACGACCCTCGAGAATGCCCGTCTCGCGCACGGCAAGCTGGCTGGCGAGCGGCACCGTGATGTTCGAGCCTCCACCGGCACCGGCGATTACTTCTGCGGGGATCGTGGTGGTACCCGGAGTGAACCCGAGAATCGTCGTCGTGGTCGACGACGTCGAAGAGGTCGAACTTGTGTCGGTGGTTTCCAACACGGAGTCGACGGTTGGCGCATCTTCGGTAGGTAGTGGCGGCAACGTCACGGGCGTGCGACTCGACTTCGTCACCACCTTCACGGAGAGCGCGTAATCGGGGTCGGAGATCAGCATCACGAGCGCTCGGTCGGCGAACACTTCGGTCACCTTGCCGATGAGCCCGGCGGCGTTCAAGACGGGCATGCCGACTTTGATTCCCGAGTTTGCGCCCTGGTTGATTTCCACCGTTTGCGAGAAGTTCGTCGGCGTCTCGCCGATTACCTGCGCAGTCACCGAATTGATGCCGGCGAGCGTCGGCAGACCGTTCAACGCCAACAACTCTTGTGACAAACGCACCGAAGCAGCGGCGGCGACAGCCGCACCTTCTTGTAGCGCTACCTCTTCACGAAGACGATCGTTCTCTTCGACCACGTCGCCGTAGTCGCGAACCGCATTCCATGCATTGCTGACAGGACGAGTGACGACACGCGTGACACCCTCGATCGGCGAGAAGATGGTGTCGAAGGCCCGGCGCACCCGAGATGTGGAGTCGGAGTCGGCGAGGTCGAGCGTGATGAAGAACACGGCCGCCAACCCGAGCAACAGGATTGCCCTGGTGAGTTGTGTTCGTGTGCGTGCCACGCCCTAGTCGCCCGCTGCTACTCGTCGTCCGACTGTGCAGTGAGACCCTTCATCGCGTCGAGGTTCTCCAGCGTGAGACCTCCACCAAGCACAACCGACAACAGTGGGTCGGGCGCAATCACCGTATTGATGCCCGTCTCGTGGATGATTCTCTCGGTAAGGCCCGTGAGCAGCGCACCTCCGCCCGAGAGTGTGATGCCGTTGCTGATGACGTCGGCGGCGAGTTCTGGTGGCGTTCGCTCGAGTGTGCTCTTCACCACGTCGATGATCGCGGTGACCGGCACATCAATGGCAGCCCGAATTTCGGTGGTTGTCACTTCCTGCGTGCGGGGCAAACCGGTGGTGATATCTCGTCCACCGACATCGGCGGTGAGTTCTTGCTCCAGTGGCCAGGCAGAACCAAGCTGAATCTTCACGTCCTCAGCCGTGTTGTCGCCGATGTCAAGGTTGAACTCTTTCTTGAACATCGCGACGATCGAGTCATTGATCTCATCACCCGCCACACGGCACGAACTTGCCGTCACGATGCCACCCAGTGAGATCACGGCGACCTCGGTGGTGCCACCCCCGATGTCGACGATCAAGTTGGCGCTTGGCTCGCCGACGGGCAAACCAGCGCCAATGGCAGCGGCCATCGGCTCTTCGATCACGTAGACGGGACGCCGTGCCCCGGCAAATTCGGCGGCATCCTGCACGGCACGACGCTCGACACCCGTAATCTCCGACGGTACGCACACGATCATGCGCGGCTTGCTGAACCGGCTCGTGTGCACCTGACGGATGAACTCCTTCAACATCTGCTCGCAAAGATCGAAATCGGCGATGACACCGTCTTTCAGCGGTCGTACCACGCGAATATTGCGCGGCGCACGACCCCACATACGTTTGGCATCGTGACCAACCGCCACGACCTGGCCCGTTGAGGTATCGAGTGCGACCGTGCTCGGCTCGTCGAGCACGATGCCCTCGCCGCGGATGTAGATGAGCGTGTTCGCTGTGCCGAGGTCAATCGCAATATCGCGCGAGAGCGAGATCGGATTCGTGCCGGCCACGTTGGGTCGCCTTACAGCCCCGGAAAGAAGATTTGAATTTCCCTCTCGGCCGATGCCGCAGAGTCACTGCCGTGGATGAGATTCTCCGTGAAGATCGTGCCGAGATCACCACGAATGGTGCCCGGCGCGGCAGCCCGCGGATTCGTTGCCCCCATCATCGAGCGAACGATTTCCCAGGTGTCGTCGGGGCCAGCAACCACCATCGCCACCACCGGGCCGCGCGACATGAACTCAACGAGATCGTTGTAGAACGGCTTGCCTTGATGCTCTTCGTAGTGACGTGCCAGCGTTGCTTTGTCGAGCGTGCGCAGTTGCATGGCTGCAACCGTCAGCCCCTTGCGCTCGAAACGGCCGACGATTTCGCCGACAAGGCGGCGCTCAACGGCGTCGGGTTTGAGCAGGACGAGGGTTCGACGGGTTCCAGATGCCTGTGCCACACGACAAGGCTATCCCTAGGCGATGATCGTGCGTAGCACAGGTCGCGCCGCGCCGACAACGTACAGCGAACCGGCGACCAGCAGAGCGTCTTCGCCGCGCAACTGTCGATAGGCCTGCATGAGGGCGGCATCGATGTCGTCAACGGCAAACACGTCATCGCATCCCACTTCACGCGCAGCAGCAGCCACCACGCTGGCAGCAGTGCCGCGTGGGGTCGGTGCGGTGCAGCAGATGATCCCGTCGAACTCGTCGGCACGCAAGGCACCAAGCAACTCGTGCGGTTCGCGGCTCTTCAACATGCCGACGACGAGCAACCGACGGCCTTCGACTTGGAAGTCGTTGAAGAAGACATCGGAGCACACCTCCGCACCACCCACGTTGTGCGCACCGTCAACGATGACGAGGGGCTGGTGCCCCATTACTTCGAAGCGACCCGGCATCGTTACGTTGGCGAACGCTTCGTCGAGCACCTCCCGGTTGATCGCGTGGTCAAAAAACTCCTCAACCGTCACCACGGCGACGAGTGCATTGTCACCTTGATGGCCGCCGTGCAGTGGCACGAATACATCGTCGTAGCTTGCGCGCGTCGTACGCATGGTGACGAGACGGCCTCCGACCGCCAGGTCGTTGGCACTCAACTCGAAGTGGCGATTGCGAATCACGCGGCGTACACACGCGGCACCCGCAAAGATCGGTTCCAAATCGGGGCGCGTCTCCCCTTGCACGAAAACGCTCGTCGGTTTGACGATGCCCACCTTCTCGCGCGCGATATGGGCATGTGTCGGCCCGGCAAACTCGGTGTGGTCGAGCGACACATTCGTCAGTGCGGCGACGTCGCTTTGCACAACGTTGGTCGCGTCCCATCGCCCGAGCAAACCGACCTCGATCACGCCGACGTCGACCGCACTGTTGGCGAACCAGCGGAACGCCACAGCGGTCATGATGTCGAAGTAACTCAAGCGCCCCTCGACGAGCAGCTCCAGTTCTGCTATCGCGAGCACGTTTTCCGCCAACTCGTCGTCGCTGATGGCTTCCCCGTTGATCATCATCCGCTCGTTGACGCGCTCGAGATGCGGGCTGGTGTAGGTACCGACCCGTAGACCATGAGCCATCAGCAATTTGGTGACCATCTGGCTGGTTGAGCCCTTGCCGTTGGTGCCCGTGATGTGAACGGTGCGGTATGCCAGATGCGGATCGCCCATGAGTTGAACCAGCCGTTCGATGTTGGCAGTGCTCGGGGAATCGATACGTCCCGACTTCTCGTAGACCGAGTGTTCGTCGAGAAACGCAAATGCGCGCGCGACCGGCGACTCACTCATGCCGAGAACGGTAGTTCAGTACCGCGTCAGGACGCGGTGCGCTTTTGTTTGGCGACCCGTGGCGCGCGGGTAACCAACTTCGGCGCCGACTTCTGCGTCACGCAGCCGGCATCAATCACGACCTTGGCGACGTCGGTGCGGCCGGGCAGGTCGTACATCGTCTCCAGCAACACATCTTCAAGGATTGCCCGTAGACCACGCGCACCAGTGCCGCGCACGAGTGCGGCATCCGCGATGGCCTCGAGCGCGTCAGCGGTGATGTCGAGGTCGACATCCTCGAATTGGAAGAACTTCTGGTACTGCTTGACGAGGGCGTTCTTTGGCTCGGTGAGGATTTGAACGAGCGCATCCTTCTTCAGCGCATGGACGGCCCCAATCATCGGGAGACGCCCGACGAATTCGGGAATCATGCCGAACTTGAGGAGGTCTTCCGGCAGCACCTGCGCGAACAGGTCGCCCGGGTCGCGATCCTTCTTCGACTTCACCGTGGCATGGAAGCCAACACCCTTGTCACCGAGCCGCGAGCCGATGATCTGGTCGAGGCCTGCAAAGGCGCCGCCGACGATGAACAGCACGTTCGTCGTATCGATCTGAATGAACTCCTGGTGCGGGTGCTTGCGGCCACCCTGTGGTGGCACCGACGCGACGGTGCCCTCAAGAATCTTGAGCAGTGCCTGCTGAACGCCTTCACCCGATACGTCGCGGGTGATCGACGGGTTCTCGCTCTTGCGCGCAATCTTGTCGATCTCGTCGATGTATACGATTCCCATCTCGGCGCGTTTCACATCGAAATCGGCCGCCTGCAACAACTTGAGCAGGATGTTCTCGACGTCTTCACCGACATAGCCGGCCTCGGTGAGCGCAGTTGCATCGGCAATCGCGAACGGCACGTTGAGCATGCGCGCCAATGTCTGTGCCATGTGCGTCTTGCCGCAGCCGGTCGGCCCGAGCAACAAGATGTTGCTCTTCTGTAGTTCGACGTCGTCGCGGCGCAGTTTCTTGCCCTGTGAATACTTGAGGCGTCGGTAATGATTGAACACCGCAACGGCGAGCACCTTCTTCGCCGAATCCTGCCCGACGACGAAGTCATCGAGAAAAGCGCGGATCTCGCGGGGTGTCGGAACGTTGTCGAGCCCGAGGCTCTGCGATTCGTCGACCTCGTCGTCGATGATTTCGTTGCACAGGTCGATGCACTCGTTGCAGATGTACACCGACGGGCCGGCGATGAGCTTCTTGACCTGCTTCTGCGTCTTCGAGCAGAACGAACACTTGACGAGTTCCGCGGTGTCACCGAACTTGGCCATGTGCCTTCCCCTGCGTGACTACTTGATTGGTCCGGTTCGGTCGACAGCCTGACGAGTGGAGATGACCTCATCGATGACGCCGTAGGCCTTCGCCTCATCGGCTTCCATCACGAAGTCGCGGTCGGTGTCATTGTGCACGCGCTCGATGCTTTGACCGGTGTGCGTGGAGAGGATCTGCTCGAGCAGGTCGCGCATGCGCAAGATTTCTTTTGCGGCGATCTCAAGATCGGTGACTTGGCCGTAACCGACCTGGCCATACGGCTGGTGCAACAAAATTCGTGCGTGCGGCAACGCGAGTCGCTTGCCCTTCGTGCCGGCGGCGAGCAGCACGGCTGCCGCAGATGCCGCCTGACCGAGGCAGATCGTGGCGATGTCATTCTTGATGAACTGCATCGTGTCGTAGATCGCGAACAGCGCCGTGATGTCGCCACCAGGGCTGTTGATGTAGATGTTGATGTCTTTGTCCGGATTCTCGCTCTCCAAGTGGATGAGCTGCGCGCACACGAGGTTGGCGATGGTGTCATCGATCGGTGTGCCGAGGAAGATGATGTTTTCCTTCAGTAAGCGGCTGTACAGGTCATAGACGCGCTCGCCGCGACTCGTCACCTCGGTGACGTTGGGGACGTAATAGTTCGAGAAGTTCATCAGTTGATCAGGCATCGGGGGACTCGTCGTCCACCGTACTGGTCGCTTCTTCGTTGGTGTTGGATTCGCTGGCGATTGCGGCACCAGCACCCGTATCCGCCGTCGGATCGATGTCCACACCTTGGTCGAGCAATATGTCGGTGGCGATGGCGCGACCCTCGCTGTCGACGTACGTGACTTCACGCACGAGCCACTCGAGTGCTTGTGACTTGCGAATTTGCGCCTTCAGGTCGCCGATGGCATCGTTCTTTTCATAGAGCGATTTCACACGCTTCACCTTCACGCCTGCACGCTCCGCAATGCGCGCCAACTCAGCGTCGACATCCGCATCGTCGGCTTCGAAGCCGCGGTCGCTGGCGATTGCCCGCAACGCGAGATCGACACGCACGGCTTTGCGCGACTGTTCGCGCAGTTGATCGAGAAACTGTTCCTCGGTCTGACCCGTGATCTGCAGGAATTGCGCGATCGCGATGCCCTGTCGCTGGAAGGTGTCGATGGTGTTGCGCACGCGGGCACGCAGGTCGCCGTCGACCATTACCTCGGGCAAGTCGACTTCGACGAGTTTCACGAGCTCGTCGGTGACGCGGTCAACCACCGAATTGCGCGCCTGATTGAGTCGTGATTCGTTCATTCGCTCGGCGATGACGGTGCGCCACTGCGCCACGGTGCTGAATTCGCCGAAGGTGTCAGCCACCCACTGATCGGTCGTCTCGGGCAACTGCAGTTCTTGCACCTTGGTGACCTTGACGGTGAAGTCGGCTTCGTCCTCGTTGCCGTTGGGCACCGCCTTGAACTGCTTCTCCTCGCCGGCATTCATGCCGACGAGAACATCATCGAAACCCTTCGCCACCCAACCGCGACCAACTTCGTACAGCCATGCTTCGACGTTCAGTCCGGGCACCGGCTCTCCGTTGCGCGCGGCAGAGAGGTCGAGTGTGACTTGGTCGCCGCTCACAATCGCGCGCGGCGCGTCAACGAGCGTGCCGTGGCGCTTGCGCTCGTTGTTGACGACGTCGTCAATCTCTGATTCGCTCGCGGTAATCGACGGCAATTCAACGCGGAGCCCGGCGTATCCGGCAACGGTGATAACCGGACGCACCTCCATCTCGCAGTGGAACGAGATCGGGCCGCTCTCCTCTTCGGCACCGTCAACACGATCAACCTTGGGCGTTGCAATGATGTCGATGTCGTGCTGCTTGACGGCTTCGGCGAGATACTTCGGCACGGCGTCTTCGATCGCTTGTGCACGCGCCGCCCTCTTGCCGTCGGCGCCAAGATGGGCGTCAATCACGCGACGCGGTGCCTTGCCCGGGCGAAAGCCGGGAATTCGCACCTGGCGGGCCAGTTTGCGATAGGCGACGTCGATGTCGTGTTCGAAGGCGGCCTCGTCGACCGACACTTCCACCTTCACTTTGTTGCCTTCGAGTTGCTCGACCGTGCACTGCATGAATGCTGAAGGCTACAAGTGACATACTGTGTGCATGCCGTTTTGGAAGCCGCACGCCCTCGCCAAACCCCATGAAGGTCAGATTGATTTGCGAATCGGCGACACCGTCGAGACGACCGTTGATCTGCCGCAGGTGCCGACCGGCAGCCAGGGGCGCGTGATCTTGGCGAACGGCTTCCAATGGCAGCGCTACTGGGTGCGGTTCGCCAACGGAGTCGAGGTCAGCGACCTCGATCATCGGCACTTGGCCCCCACCGGTCGCACGAAGAAGCGTTTGGCAAAGGCCGCCAAGCGCGCCAAGTGACGCAGAGCACCACGCGTCACCGCTTCCCTGGCGCACAGGGCGAATGGGCCCGCTTCGACGGCCCCGCCGGCACGCAGATGGTGGACGTTGCCATTCGCGCCGCGAGCGATTGGTCGTCGAGCGGCAACAACGCCAATACCCACGGCGAGTTTGCCGCCGCGCATGCCACCGACGCACTGCTGGAACGGGCGCGCAGCGTCGTCGCGCGATTGCTCGACGCCGACCCGAACGGTGTGTGCTTCGGCGCGAACATGACGACCATGACGTTCGCGTTCACTCGTGCGGTGGCTCGCACGCTCAAGCCCGGTGATCGTGTCGTCGGCACACGACTCGATCATGATGCGAACGTGTCGCCCTGGCGTATCGCCTGCGAGGAGTCGGGGGCCGAGCATGTGCTCTGCCCGTTTTCAATTCCCGATGGTCGACTCGACATGAACGCGCTCGCGGACCTGATTACACCGAACACAAAATGGGTGGCGGTGACCGGTGCGTCGAATCTCATCGGCACGATGCCCGACCTGCGTACCGTCATCGCCTTGGCGCGTCACGTGGGTGCGCGAGTGTTCATCGACGGTGTGCACCTGGTGCCGCACATGCCGGTGAGTGTGCGCGAACTTGGTTGTGACGTGCTCGCGACGAGCCCTTACAAGTGGTACGGCCCGCACGCCGGGGTGCTCTGTGTGGAACCGAACCTGCTCAACTCGCTGCCGATCGCCAAGGTGCGACCGGCCGACGACATTGGTCCGCGACGATTCGAGACGGGCACTCCGAACTTGGAGAACATCGCCGCCACAGAAGCCGCGGCCCGTCACCTGCTCGAGGAGAACATGGCGAGCGTCGCGGCGTACGAACGAGACGTATTCGCACCGCTACTGAATGGACTGCTCGACATGTCGCACGTGCGGGTGTGGGGCCCACCAACGCTTGAGTCGCGCACGCCCACCGTGTCGTTCACCGTGAAGGGGCACTCACCCGACCATGTTGCGCAGGTGTTGGCCGCCAACAAGATCGCGGTGTGGTCTGGTCACTCGTACGCCGTCGAGTTGGTGTCGCATCTCGGATTGATGGAGTCGGGCGGCGTCGTTCGTGCCGGAGTCGTGCGCTACGTGTCTGACGACGATGTGGCGCGTCTACTCGGCGTGGTGCGCTCGTTAGCCTGACATCAAGCGGGATGTAGCACAGCTTGGCTAGTGCGCCTGGTTTGGGACCAGGAGGTCGCAGGTTCAAATCCTGCCATCCCGACGGATCATGTTGAGCAACAAAGAGAAGTACGTGTCGCTCGTGACGTTTCGGCGCGACGGACGCGCGGTGCCGACACCCGTATGGTTTGCAGCCGTCGGTGACGAGTTCGGTGTGATCACCGAAACGAACGTCGGCAAGGTGAAGCGCATTCGCAACAATCCCCGCGTCACCGTGCAGGTGTGCGATGTGGGAGGCAAACTATCCGAGAGCCACTCAGTGCTACCGGCGACGGCGCGCCTCGTGTCCGGCGCCGATGCAGTTCGCGTTCGTAAGGCCATCGGCCGAAAGTATGGTGCGGTGTACGTGGCGTTCAGCGTCTATTGGTCTGTCTCCACCCTGTGGGAAAAGGTTCGCGGTCGCGACAAGCATGACCCCGAAACGGCGATCCTCTTCAAACTCGACGCCTGAGTCGAAGTCTCCCGCAAGACGGAGCGAAGACACGCCTACCGCGCGACGGTGAGCACGTCCCTGCGACTCGTGATCGAGTCGAGATAGTTGAGGTCTGGGTCGACGCCGATGCCAACGCCAGTCGGCACGTCGAGATGTCCGTCGCGCAACACGAACGGCGACGTCACATCACGCTGGAAGTAGCGCGCCGACGCCGATGTGTCGCCCGGCAACGTGAACCCTGGCAGCGCAGCAAGCGCCAGGTTTGCCGCCCTGCCGATTCCGGTTTCGAGCATTCCCCCGCACCACACCGGCACACCGCGCTCGAAACACAGATCGTGGATCTTCTTTGCCTCCAAGTACCCGCCGACGCGACCCGGCTTGATGTTGATGATCGAACACGCGCCAATCGCGAGTGCGTCACGCGCAACCTCGACGGAGAGAATCGACTCATCGAGACAAATCGGCGTGTGCACCAGTTTGGCGAGTTCGGCGTGGGCGGCCAACTGCTCCTCGGGCAACGGCTGTTCGATGAGCAGCAAGTTGAAGTCGTCGAGTTGGGCGAGATGTGCCGCATCATTCACGTGATACGCAGAATTCGCATCCACTTGCAACAACAATGCATCGCCGAAAGTGCGGCGCACGGCTCGCACCGGCTCGATATCGAAGCCTGGCTCGATCTTCAACTTGATGCGTAGATATCCGTCGTCGAGATACTTCTGCACGACGTGCAACAGATCATCGATTGATGGCTGGATACCGACCGATACCCCGGAACGAACTCGCGACTGTGTGGCGCCGAGAAACTTGGCAAAACTCACGCCGTCGCAGCGCAGTTGGTGATCGAGTAGCGCAGTTTCGACCACGGCCTTGGCCATGTAGTGACCGCGAATGCCTGCCACCGATTTGGTGAAGGACTCTGCCGTCGTGCCGCCGACCACGTGCGGTAGCAGGAAGCGACGAATCACCGCCTCGCAGCCGTCGACGTACTCGCTCGAATACATCGGCTCGCTCATCGCTGTGCACTCACCCCACCCGGTGACACCGTCGCCGTGCACTTCGATGTAGAGAAGATCACGGGCTGTTTCCACCCCGAAGCTCGTGCGGAACGGTGATACCAAGTCGATGTGGGCACGACGCAGGCGAATCTCTGAAATCATGCGCGCACCACCGCATAGCTGCCGTCGCTCATGAGCCCTGCAATCTTCCATCCACCAGAGAACACCTTGCGCAAGTCTGCCCGCTGTCGGATGCGCCACGCATGAGCGTCCGCATGGTGGCTAGCACGACCAGCAGCACGGTCGGCGACACGTAGTGCCTCCACATCCTCGGGTGTCGACACCGACCATTCAGCGACATCGACATGACGCCCCGTTGGCGGCGTGCCGCCGCACCCCGTAACTCGCCACGTGACCACGAGGCGATCGGTGTGTTCACCCCGGTTCAGACCGTCGCTGATGGCGCCGTAAAAGTCTTCGTGATACTCCGTAACGATGGCGCCGAGCTTCACCAGGTTGAAGTATGCGTTGCGCCGCACGAGCGGGTCAAAGGTCCACGTGATGGCATCGAGAGCATGCTCGTGCGCCCACAGCCACTGATGACGTTTCAACGCCTCGCCCACGCCGAGTGAGCCGTACTCAGGTACGACACCAGTGACATGTGAGTGCAATGTGCGCATCACTGGCGAGTGCGGATGTTGCCCGACATCGTGCGCACCGAGAAAGCCCCAACTCGCGCCGACGAGCGCATCGCCAACCCAGGCAAGCGACGCGTAGCCACCGGCGTGTACGGTCGCAACGATCACCTCGTTCGGCACCATGCCGCGCATGCCCCACACTCGGTCGAACACTGACCCGGCCAGTTCGCACTGCGCGCGCGACGCCACGGTCTCGACTCGCGGCGTGCCACCCGCTACGTTGTCGGTCCGCACGCCAAAAAACGCTAGTTCGCATGCTTGCAGCCGTCTGAGCAAGTATGTACGCATGCCAGTTCAAGTCACCGTCGTGGATCACCCAGTTGCCCAAGAGGCCCTCACTCACCTGCGCGACCAAGACACCTCGAATCAGATCTTTCGCGCCGAAATGCGTAGGCTCTCGCTCGTTGTCGTCACCGAGGCCACACGCCGAATCCCCACTGCTTCACGCAAGGTAACGACTCCACTCGCCACCACCGATGGCGTTCGTCTCATGAATCGCCCGGTACTCGTACCGATTCTGCGTGCGGGGCTGGGCATGTTGCCCGCCGCGATGGAGCTTCTTCCCGACGCCGACATCGCCGTGGTTGGCGTGCAGCGCGACGAAGAAACGCACGCACCGAGCGAGTACGTGGCGAAACTGCCGCACAACTTGAAGGGTCGCACCTGCGTAGTGCTCGACCCGATGTTGGCAACCGGTGGTTCGCTGGCGCATGGATGCAAGATCTTGGTGGATCGTGGTGCCAGCGACACGATTTTCGTTGCCTGCGTGCTTGCCGCACCAGAGGGCATCAAGCATCTCGAGTCGACGGGGATGAACCTGCACGTCATCACCGCATCAATCGATAGTCACCTCAACGAGCGCGCATTCATCGTGCCGGGCCTTGGCGACGCCGGTGACCGTCAGTTCGGCCCGCCGAACTGAGACCATCTTTGCTGGTTAGGCGTTGAAAGCGTCGCCGTCGGGGTACGGGAACCATTCAGGGTCGGGCTGTGCGGTGGGCGCAATCATCACCATTTTGGAACGGCGGAATTGATCCAAGCCTTCCGACCCAAGCTCACGACCCGAGCCGGTGAACTTGCGACCGCCGAAGGGCACCGCGTCGTTGTCGTTCAGCGGCGTGTTCACCCACACGATGCCACTCTCAATCTCGTTGATGGCGCGAAACGCTTCAGCGAGGTCTTCGGTGTAAATGTTGGCGCCCAGCCCGAGCTGTGAGTCATTGGCGAGGGTGATTGCTTCGTCAAGGTCGTTCACGCGACACACTGGTGCCAGCGGGCCGAAGCACTCGCCGTGCATGATGTCGAAGTCGTGCTTCACTTCCATCACCGTCGGCTCGAAGAACGCGCCGGTCGAGTGATTCGCTGGCCGACCACCGCCGGTGACGATCTTCGCCCCTTGCTCTACGGCACGCGCCACGATTCGTTCGACACGATCGCGTTCGCGGGTTGACGCCATCGGGCCGACGTCGACGGCATCCAAACCACTACCGATTCGCAACGCGAGTGCCTGCTCGGTGAGCGCAGCAACGAATTGGTCGTAGATATCTGTATGAACATAGAAACGCTCGGCGGATGTGCAGACCTGCCCGCAGTTGAGAAATGCGGCGAACGCAGCACCGCGTGCGACGGCATCAATCGGCGCCGACGGCATGACGATGAACGGATCATTCCCCGACGCCTCGATCAGCGCCGGCTTGAAGCGCGCCGATGCCGCTTTGGCAACCGCCTGCGCGGCAGGAACGCTGCCCGTAAATGCCACGGCATGCGTATGTTCGTGGGCAACGAGTGTCTGCCCCACTTCCGCCCCACCGGTCACCACCTGCACGAGTCCTGCCGGTAGGTGATCGAAGGCCTGCATCACCGTGAGCAAGGTGAGTGGTGTGAGCTCCGACGGCTTCACGATGATTGCGTTGCCGGCCGCCAGCGCCGCAGCAGCCTGCCAACCAAACAGCAGCACCGGAAAGTTGAAGGGCACAATCGACACCACGGTGCCGAGCGGCTCTTTCAACACCATGTGCATCTGACCGGCGAATGCGGTGCCCGCGACACGACCTTGTTCGTTGCGGGCAATCTCGGCGTAGTAGCGAAAGGCCGATGCCGATGCCCCACCTTCCCAATTTGACTCGCGGAACGGCTTGCCCATCTCGCGCGTGAGCACTTCGCCCGTGGTGCGCGTCATCGCGAGCATTCGTTCGGCGATCTGATGCATCGCGTTGGCGCGGTCGAGCGCACTCATCGCCCACCACTCGCGTTGCGCATGCGACGCGGCGGCGAGTGCCTTGTCGATCTCGTCGGGGGTGGCATGGGCGAACTCACCCGATGGCTGCTCGGTGGCCGGGTCGATGACGGCGGTTCGCTTGCCCGCACC
>VGBY01000014.1 GCA_016870295.1 Actinomycetota bacterium | reverse complement strand
GGCGTCGATGACATGCCAGGCGCGCTGCACCTCAGTGGGCTTGGCCGAATACGTACGCATGAATGAACCTTTCAGAACTCTGGACCGCCGCCAGAGCGACGAAATCTCGAACATTGAATGATACGGCTCTTTCCGATGGGTCACACCCTTGCCGATCAGGCCAATCGGGCGACCAGCCACTCCTCCACCCGGGCGGCAAACGACTCGGCGGAGAAGCGTTCCCGCACGTCAGCGCGACAACGCAGTCGGTCGATTGCATCAACTCGCTCGACAGCAGCCGCAACCGCCACCACATCGTCCGCCGGCACGACGAACCCCGTCGCGCCGTCACGCACGATCTCTGCCGGCCCACCCCGGTCATAGGTGATCACGGGAACCCCGCAGGCCAATGCTTCGATGGCCACGTTGCCGAACGCCTCCACCCAGCGGTGCACCATGATGAGGGCGGCGCACGTCCCCAACTGCGCCTGCAGTTCGCGGGTCGGGAGAAACCCGACGTGCTCCACGTCGGCGTGCGGATTCTGCGCGCGGGCGGCATCCCACTCTTTACGATCTTCCATCACGCCAAACACGCGGAGGCGACGACGTGTCCGGGCTGCCACTGCGAATGCATCGCGAATCCCCTTTTCTGGCGAGATGCGGGCGACGAATGCGAGAGCGTCGGTTGGTGCCGCGACGAACTCATAGTTGGAGAGTTCCACACCACTCGCCACGATGGTGACCCGCTCGGCAGCCGTCGGGCCGAATGTGGCCGCCTGTGCGCGGCTGTGCATCGCCACAGCATGCGCGTGACTGCGTGCAGCGAGTGCAACCGCGCGATCCATTTCGTCGCTGAGTGAACCCATGCTCACGAGATGCGCCACAGGGATCGCGCACTCACTCGCGTTGACGAACGGCAGCGCATCGTATGCAAAGTTCAGCACCACATCGTGCTGACCGGAGCGGGCGAGTTCTACGACGGTGTTCCACATGTTGACCAACACCGAGTCCGTCGGCACAACGAGCGGTGCCGTGCGATCGAGCGTCTGACTCGGCACATGCAACACGCCAGCGACTTCCACGATGCGATGAGTGCCAAGTCGCGAATCACGTGGCGCCACCACGACGACTTCGTGCCCGCGACGCATCAAGCCATCAGCCAGCGTGCGCATGGTGAGTTCGACGCCACCACCAACGCCCGAGCCGAGCGGCCCAACCGGAGTGGACAGGAAGATGATGCGCATCAATGAACCGCCGGGTTCACTCGAGTGACGACGGGTAACCGACTTCCCACAAACACAAGCCATGTGGTGGGGCCAACTGCGATGCGTCGTGACGGCGACCGCTGCGAATCAGATTCATCATGTCGCTCGGGGGTCGTTTGCCGAGCCCGATGTCGACGAACGTGCCGACCAACGAACGCACCATCTGGTGACAGAACGCGTTGGCTCGTACTTCGAAGGTGACGACCTCACCCTCGCGCTTCCACGCTGCCTGGGTGACGAACCGCGTCATTGTTGCGGGCTTCTTTGCGGCGCCGGACTTCGTGCTGGGTGGCGAATCTGGCTCGTCAGCCGCGTCAGGCTTGCGACAAAATGCCGAAAAATCACGCTCGCCCATGATCGCATCCGACGCCAACTGCATCGCCCGCAATTCAAGTGGCACGTGGATGTGCCATGCGGTGGTCGCCAGAAACGGATCCGGCATTTTCGAGTTGAGGATGGTGTAGCGGTAGTGACGCCAGATCGCCGAGAAGCGCGCATGAAACGACGCTGGGGCCCACTGCACATCGCGCACCGCAATCTGCGGACCACACAGGGCGTTGAGTTTGCGGGCAAGCGACTCGATCTTCGTTCGTGACGGTAGGTCGACGCTCACCACTTGGCCGCGGGCATGCACGCCGGCATCGGTGCGTCCGGCGGCCACAAGTTGCACCTCACTCTGGGTGATTTTTTCGAGCGCTTCGGTCAGCGCACTTGCCACCGTCGGCACATCGGGGTTGGGGGCAAAACCGTGAAAGCTGCTGCCGTCGTAGGCAACGACCAACCGGGCGCGGCGCGACGTGGATGTCATCGGCGTGACTCCGCCGACCGCACTGCGCCGACTAGACGAGTTCGATGCGCGCCATCGGGGCGCGATCGCCGTTGCGCTCACCCAACTTGAGGATGCGCACGTATCCGCCGTTGCGCTCCATGTAGCGCGGGGCGAGGCTCTTCACGAGTTTCGTCGTCATTTCTTTGTCGTTGAGATACGCCTGAATCTGGCGGATCTTGTGCAGGCTGGCGGCGTCGTTGGTTTGCGCCTTCTTCGCCTTGGAGATGAGTCGCTCGGCGATCGGACGCAACGCCTTGGCCTTGGCTTCCGTGGTTTCGATGCCCTCGGCGGCAAAGAGCGACGCGGCCAAGTTGGCCAGCATCAAACGCTCGTGGCCGGATGAGCCGCCGAAACTCTTGCTACGTCGTGGTGCGGGCATGGTGAGTGGTCTCCTTCGTGGGCGTCAACGCGTCAGACGCGAAGCGCGAGTCCTCGCTCGTCGAGCTTGCCCTTCACTTCGGCGATGCTCTGCGCACCGAAGTTCGGCAAGTTGGTGAGTTCTTCCTCCGTGCGAGCGACCAAGTCACCGATGGTGTTGATCTGCGCACGCTTCAGGCAGTTGAACGGACGCTGCGAGAGCATCAGGTCTTCAATCGGCATGTCGAGTTCGGGCGAACCGGTGCCGCTCGTCACCGACTCACCGAGTTCGAGCGCGACGGGCTCGTCGGAGAGCGAGGCCACGAGTTCGAGCAGGTTACGCATCGTTGCACCCGCCGAAGCGAGCGCCTCCGAGGGGCTGATCGAACCGTCGGTCTCGATGTCGAGCACGAGGTTGTCGAAGTTGGTCGATTGCGCGACGCGGGTGGGCTCGACCTCGAAGGTCACGCGACGCACCGGCGAGAAGAGCGCGTCAACGGGGATGACGCCGATCGTCTTGCGCCCCGAGTCGCGATCGCTACCGAGGTAGCCCTTGCCGCGCTCAATGGTGAGCTCGAACGACAACTTGCCCTTCGCCGACAGCGTGGCGATGTGCTGGTCGGCGTTGACGAAATCGACGCCGGCCGGCAACGCAATGTCGCTTCCCTTGAAGTCCTTCGGGCCCTGCACGTCGACACGCACCGACACCACGTCGTCAACCTCGCTCTTCACGACGATGTCCTTCAGGTTGAGGATGATCTCGGTGACGTCTTCGACGACGCCATCGATGGTGGTGAACTCATGCAACGCCTCATCGAACTTCACCGAAGTGATTGCTGCACCCGGAATCGACGACAACAGCATGCGGCGCAGCGAGTTGCCGATCGTGTGCCCGAGACCTGGCTCGAGCGGCGACACGGAGAACTTCTGGCGGTTGCCGACGGCCTCGCCGACGGCTGCGACACTGGGGCGCTGGATGACGAGCATGGTGGTATCTCCTGGCTGTTGGTTGGGGGTTACTTCGAGTAGAGCTCGACGATGAGTTGTTCCTTGACGGGAACATCGATCTGTTCGCGAGTCGGCAGGTCGCGCACGGCCACCGCCTTGCCGCCATCCTGCGCGTCAAGCCACGCCACCGGCGCACGGCCGAGGGTGTCGATGTTGTGCTGGATGACGATCATGTTGCGGGCCTTGTCGGAGAGACTGACGATCTCACCCTTGCCGAGCGTGTACGACGGGATGTTCACGCGCTGACCATCCACCTTCACGAGGCCGTGGCTGACGAACTGGCGGGCCTGCGGACGAGTGGCCGCCCAGCCGGCGCGGTACACCACGTTGTCGAGACGCAGTTCCAAGAGACGCAGGATGTTCTCACCGGTCGGACCCGTCATGCGAACGGCCTGTTCGTAGATCTTGCGGAATTGACGCTCGAGCACGCCGTAGATGTACTTCGCCTTCTGCTTTTCCTGCAACTGGTTGAGGTACTCGCCCTCGCTCGAACGACGACGCGTGCGACCATGCGCGCCGGGCGGGAAGGGACGACGCTCGAGGGCCTTGGTACCCTTCGCGTTTTCAAAGACGTTGATGCCGAGGCGGCGAGAAACACGAACTTTCGGACCGGTGTAACGAGCCATGACTACGGACGCTTCCTCTTTGATTGACGACAGCCGTTGTGTGGCACGGGGCTGACATCCTTCACGCTCGTGACCTCGATGCCGAGGTTCTGGATCGAACGCAACGCGGTGTCGCGACCCGAGCCCGGGCCCTTCACGAGCACTTCGGCGCGACGCAGACCCATCTCCATCGCGGCACGGCCGGCCTTCTCGGCGGCGAGCTGCGCGGCGAATGGCGTCGACTTGCGCGAGCCGGTGAAACCGACCCCACCCGACGACGCCCACGCAATGACATTGCCGGCCGCGTCGGTGATGGAAACGATGGTGTTGTTGAAGGTGCTCTTGATGTGCACGATGCCGGTGTTCACGTTCTTGCGTTCGCGCTTGCGCGCCTTGCGTGGTGCCGGTGTTGCTGCTGCGTCTGACATTTACTTCCTCACGGCAACTTTCTTGTTGGCGACGGTCTTCTTCGGGCCCTTGCGCGTGCGCGCGTTGGTGTGCGTGCGCTGACCGCGCACCGGCAAGCCTTTACGATGACGCGTGCCCTGGTACGAGCCGGTCTCGATCTTGCGCTTGATGTCGGTCTGCACGTCGCGACGTCGGTCGCCCTCGACCTTCAGGTTGTTCTCGATGTAGACACGAATCTTGTTGACGTCGGAGTCGGTGAGGTCACGCACACGCACGCTCGGGTTGATGCCGAGGTCGGCGCACATCTTTGCCGATGTCGGGCGACCGATGCCGTGAATGTAGGTGAGGGCGATCTCCACGCGCTTCTCGCGCGGGATGTCAACGCCGGAGATTCGTGCCATGTTTGGTTCGTCCTTATCCCTGGCGCTGCTTGTGGCGCGGGTTCTCGCAGATCACCATGACGCGACCGTGGCGACGAATGACTTTGCACTTCTCGCACATCTTCTTGACGCTCGGGCGGACTTTCATGACTGATCTTTCTCTTACTTGAATCGGAATGTGATACGGCCTCTGGTGAGGTCGTACGGTGACAGCTCAACTTGCACTCTGTCGCCCGGGTTGATTCGGATGTAATTCACCCGCATCTTCCCGGATATGTGTGCCAAGACGGACCGCCCGTTGGAGAGTTCCACTCGAAACATTGCGTTGGGCAACGATTCGGTGATCGTGCCTTCCAGCACGATGGCATCTTCCTTGTTTTTTGCCAGAACTGACTCCTTCAAGCCCCGCAGGGCGACTCGTAACGCTATCGGCGCGACTGCCCGTCGCCACCCGGGCCGGTGACCCCGGTGGCGGTCTGAATCGCGGCGACCAGACGGGTGAACACCTCATCGGGGGTGCCCACCCCATCCACCACGGAAAGCACCCCGAGTTGGCGATAGTGGGCGATGAGCGGCGCGGTGCGCTCGTCATAGAGCGATAATCGGTGTTCGACGGCCTCGGGGGAGTCATCGACGCGGTGCTCGGCCTCGCGGCGGGCACTGATGCGCGCAGCGACGACCTCCCGTGGCACTTCCAGATCGACGACCACGTTGATCGGGCGGGCACGGGCAATGTCGTCGAGGGCCTGCGCCTGGGTCAAGGTGCGGGGGTAGCCATCGAGCAGGTAGCCGCGTGTTCGCGCGTCGGCCTCGCCGAGTCGACCCTTCACCAGACTCGACATCAGATCGTCCTCAACGAGACCACCCTTGTCGATCACTTCCTTCACCACTTTGCCGACCGGCGTGCCGTGCTTGATCGCGTTGCGCAACATCTCCCCCGTTGAGATGTGGGCGATGCCGTAGTGCGCGGCCAGCCGGGCACCTTGCGTACCCTTGCCTGAACCTTGCCGGCCGAGCAGGACCAGCCGAATCGTCACTTCAGGAAGCCCTGATAGTCACGCTGCATGAGTTGGCTGTCGATCTGGCGCATCAATTCGAGGGCGACACCCACGGCGATGAGCACGGTCGTGCCGGCGAACGGGAACGTCTGCACATCACCCATCCACAAGATGATGTACGGCGTGATCGCGATGAACGCCACGAAGAGTGCGCCGGGCAAGGTGATGCGGTTCACCGTCTTGCCGAGGAACGACTCGGTTTGCGGGCCGGGACGAATACCGGGCACGAAGCCACCCTGCTTGCGCAACTGATCCGCTTGGCGAATCGGATCGAAGGCGATCGAGTTGTAGAAGTAGGCGAACGCGATGATCATCACGAAGAAGATCGTGATGTACAACATGTTCTGGCTGTTGATGAGATAGCGATCGACGAATCGCGCTACAGAACCGCGCCAGCCCTCGGCACTGCCCAGCATGTTCGACAACAGCACCGGCAAGAGCAACACCGACGACGCAAAGATGATCGGAATCACGCCCGACTGATTGACCTTGAGCGGAATGTACGTGCTTTGGCCGCCGAATTGGCGACGACCAACGACACGCTTCGCGAACTGCACGGGGATGCGACGCTGGCCGAGTTCCACTCGCACGACGGCCGCCAAGATCAGCAACGACACGCCGACGAGCACGACGAAGACGAACGTCTTCTTGCTCTGCAACAACGAGTAGTAGCTGTACGGCAGGTCGCTCACCACCGAGACGAAGATCATCATCGACATGCCGTTACCGATGCCGCGTTGACTGATCAACTCACCCAACCACATGAGAAAGGTCGTGCCGGCGACGAGGGATGGGATCACGATCAACGCGCGCGGCATGAACGGGTCGAGCAACACCACGTCGGGCACCGTTGCCGCCGCACCGAAGAACGCCGAGCCGTTGCCCTGCCCGAAGATGAAGGTGAGACCGGCGGCCTGCAGCGTGGCGATGGCGACCGCGACGTAGCGGGTCCACTGGGTGATCTTGCGTTGACCGACCGCACCTTCTTGCTGCCACTGCTCCAACTTCGGGATCACGACCGTGAGCACCTGCATGATGATGCTCGCGGTGATGTACGGCATGATGCCGAGGGCAAAGATCGAGAAACTGCCGAACGCGCCGCCCGAGAACAAGTTGAGGAAGCCGAGCGCGCCCTGCGAACGCGAGGCTTCGCGCAACTGACTGACCGCCTGGGCATCGACTCCCGGGGCGCGCAACGACACACCGATGCGATAGATCGCAAAGATGAAGAGGGTGAACAGCACCTTGTTGCGCAGGTCGGTGACCGTGAACAGGCTCTTCACTCGTGCGAACATCGTTGTTCCCCGATTCCTTGTGAGCGAAAACTAGCGGTTCGTGAACTGACTGCCGCGGGCCGGCGGACGCACGCCACGGAATGGCTTGGGCAGCAGTGTGATCGTGCCACCCGCCGCCGTGATGGCCTGTTCCGCCGTCTTCGACACGGCATGCACCGACACCTTGAGCGCCTTGCCCACCTTGCCGCGACCGAGCACCTTCACGAGGTTGCCCTTGCGGATGAGACCCTTTTGCACGAGCAGTTGTGCGGTGATTTCGGTGGTACCGAGCGAGTCGAGCGTGTCGAGGTTGATCGCCTGATACTCCACGCGGAACGGGTTGTTGAAGCCCTTCAACTTCGGCACGCGCTGCTTGAGGGGCATCTGGCCACCTTCAAAGCCGCGGGCCACGGTGTTGCGGGCGTACTGACCCTTCGTACCACGGCCGGCGGTCTTGCCGCCCTTACCGCCGATACCACGACCGACGCGCTTTGGTGACTTCTTGGCTCCGTGCTTGGGGCCGACTTGATCGACGCGCATGCTCAGCTGCCTTTCTTGTCGCTCACGACAATTTCAATGAGGTGTGGAACGCGCGCAATCATGCCGCGGATTTCCGGTCGATCGGGCAACACATTGGTGTCGCCGATCTTGCGCAAGCCGAGCGCGCGCAGCGTGGCGCGGGTCTTGGGCATGCTGCCGATCTGCGAGCGCTTCTGGCGAACGGTGATGGTCTTGTCAGCCATGATGCTCCTTACTTGGCAACCGATTTCTTCGACTCGTTGAACGCCCGCAACAGACCGCGCGGTACGAACTCGTCTTCCGACAAACCACGGCGCTTGGCCACATCATCGGGACGCAACAGCGAACGCAACCCGTTGATGGTGGCGCGGGCGACGTTGATCGAGTTCGGCGAACCAAGCGACTTGGCGAGCACGTCCTTGATGCCGGCCTCCTCGAGGATGATGCGCGCGGCACCACCAGCGATAACGCCGGTACCAGGGGCGGCAGGCTTCAGCAACACGCGTGCCGCACCGTTCACACCTTCGATGGTGTGGGTGATCGTCGGGCCGGCCAACGCAACTCGGAATACGTTGCGCTTGGCGTCCTCGGTGCCCTTCTGGATGGCGAGCGGAACTTCACGCGCCTTGCCGTAGCCGAGACCGACACGACCGGCCTTGTCGCCGATGACGACGATGGCGGCGAACTGGAATCGTCGACCACCCTTCACCACTTTGGCGACACGGTTCACATGCACGACACGCGACTCACCGAACTCACCGGGCTTGGCCTCGGGGCGTGGCTCGCGGCGCTCGCGCGGACGACGTTCGCGGCGACCGCGACCTTCGTTCTGTTCGGGCTGCTGGACGTCAGTCATCAGAACTCCAATCCTGCGGCGCGAGCCGCTTCGGCGATTGCCGCGATGCGGCCGTGATAAAGGAAGCCACCGCGATCGAACACCACGGTGTTGATGCCCGCCGCCTTGGCGCGCTGGGCGATGAGCGTGCCGACAGCGGATGCTGCCGCGACATTCCCACCCGGCTGTTGCTTGCGGAAGTCGGCTTCGAGCGATGTGGCCGAGGCGATCGTGCGCCCCGACTCGTCGTCGATCAACTGCGCGCTGAGATGGCGGTTGCTGCGATACACGGCGAGGCGCGGACGAGCAGCGGTGCCGTGCACCTTCTTGCGCACGCGGCGATGGCGACGCAACCTGGCCTCGCGGCGCTTCTTTCCGATCGTGGTCATCGTCGTGCCTCCTACTTCTTGCCCGTCTTGCCGGCTTTGCGCAACACGCGCTCGTTCACATAGCGAACGCCCTTGCCCTTGTAGGGCTCCGGGGAGCGGAACGAACGAATCTCGGCGGCGACCTGGCCGACCAACTCCTTGTCGGCACCCTTCACGATGATGCGCGTGGGCTGTGGAACCTCGAAGGTGATGCCCTTCGGAGCGGCGTACGGCACCGAGTGCGAAAAACCGAGCGACAACTCGAGTTTGTCGGCACCCTTGGCTGCCGCGCGATATCCGACGCCGATGATGTCGAGCTCCTTCATGTAGCCCTGGGTAACGCCGTCGACCATGTTGCGCAGCATTGCCCGCACCATGCCGTGACGCGAGCGCAACGAGCGGTCATTACCTTCGCGCTCGACGACGAGCGATGTTTCGACCTTCTTCACCGAAACGCCGCTCGGAATCTCGCGAACGAGCGAACCCTTGGCGCCCTTCACGGTGACGCTGGAACCCGCAATCGTGACGTCGACTCCCTGCGGAATCGCGACTGCTGCTTTACCTACTCGTGACATTGGTTCCTCCGGCTCACCACACGTAACACATGACTTCGCCACCGACGTTGCGCTTGCGCGCCTCGCGGTCGGTCATGAGCCCGTGACTCGTGGACAACACTGCGACACCAAGACCGCCCAACACGCGCGGCACATCCGTCGCGCGACGATAGATGCGCAGACCAGGCGTCGAGACGCGCTTGATACCCGAGATGGTGCGACGACGATCGTCGGAGTACTTCATCTCGATCTTCAGCAGCTTGCTGCTCTTCGTCTCGCCCTCAGCCACCGCGAAGTCGGCGATGTAGCCCTCTTTCTTCAGGATTTCTGCCAGCGCCACCTTCTGCTTGGATGACGGCATCACGACGCTGTCGCGCATGGCGACGTTCGCGTTGCGAATGCGAGTGAGCATGTCGGAGATCGGATCAGTGATCATGTCGCCTACCAGCTCGACTTTCGCAGCCCGGGAATCTCGCCGGCGTGCGCCAGATTGCGCAGGCAGATGCGGCAGAGCCCGAACTTGCGGTACACCGCTCGGGCACGCCCACAGCGCTGACAGCGCGTGTACGAGCGCACCTTGAACTTCGGTGTTGCCGCTGCTTTGTTACGGAGTGACTTCTTGGCCATTGTGGTCGTTGATCCTTTGCTTACGAATTGCCCTGAACGAGTGACTTCTTCTTCAACTGCTTCTTCACGCGCTTGGTCGACGCCGGCATCTCGCCCTTGCGGAACGGGAAGCCGAAGGCATCGAGCAACGCCTTGCCGGTGAGATCATCCTTTGCAGAGGTCACGATCGTGATGTCCATGCCGCGCGGCACGTCCACCCTGTCGTAGTTGATCTCCATGAACACCATCTGCTCGGTGAGACCGAAGGTGTAGTTGCCGTGCCCGTCCCACGAACGACCCGGCAAACCGCGGAAGTCACGGATGCGCGGGATGGCGACGGAGAGCAGCCGGTCGAAGAATTCCCACATGCGGTCGCCGCGCAGGGTGACCTTGGCGCCGATCGCTTGGTTCTCGCGCACCTTGAACGAGGCGATGGCGTCGCGCGACTTGGTGACGATCGGCTTCTGGCCGGTGATCGCCGTCAAGTCGGCAACCGCCCCGTCGAGCAGCGATGCCTGCTGGGTCGCCTTGCCGACGCCCATGTTCAAGACGATCTTCTCGATGGTCGGCACCTGCATCGGGTTCTTCACGCCCAACTGCTTCATGAGGTCGGCGCGCACGACGTCGCGGTAGTGCGACTTGAGGCGCGGTACGTAGGTCGTGGTAGCCATCAAATCTCGTCTCCCGTGCTGCGCGCGATGCGCACCTTGTTGCCCTTGCCGTCGACCTTGTGCCCGACGCGTGTGACCTTGCCCTTGTGCACGAGCATCACGTTCGAGGCCGAGATGGGCATCTCGATCTTCTTGATCTCGCTCGCTTGCTTCTCGTTGCGACGTGCGGTGTGTCGGCTGGCGATGTTGACGCCTTCGACGACCACCTTGTTGGCGGCCGGAAGAACGCGCTTCACTTCGCCTTCCTTACCGCGATCCTTACCGCTGATCACGCGCACGTTGTCACCTTTACGCAGTTTCATCTACAACACCTCCGGGGCCAGCGAAACGATGCGCATGAACTTCTTGTCGCGCAACTCGCGGCCGACCGGCCCGAAGATGCGCGTGCCGCGCGGCGTGAGGTCTTCCTTGATGAGCACGGCGGCGTTCTCGTCGAAGCGGATGTAGCTGCCATCGGGGCGGCGCTTTTCTTTCGCCACACGCACCACCACGCAACGCACCACTTCGCCCTGCTTCACGCCGGCGCCCGGGATTGCATCCTTCACGGTGCCGATGAACACGTCGCCGATCGAGGCGTAACGGCGGCGCGTGCCACCGAGCACCTTGATGACGAGCACTTCGCGGGCGCCGCTGTTGTCGGCGACCTTGAGACGGCTCTCTTGCTGGATCATTTCGCACGCTCCAGAATCTCGACGACGCGCCAGCGCTTGGTCTTGCTCATCGGGCGCGTCTCGACGATGCGCACCTTGTCGCCGACCTTGGCGTCGTTCGCCTCGTCGTGGGCGTAGAACTTCTTCGTGCGGATGACGAACTTGTCATACTTCGGATGACGCACACGCTCGACGAGCGCGACGATGACGGTCTTGTTCATCTTGTTCGACACGACGAGTCCTTCGCGTGCCTTGCGGTTGCTACGAATGGTTGCGTCGGTCATTTGCGGCTCGCTTTCGTGGTGATGGCAGCCTCGGCGGCCTCGATTTCGCGGCGACGAATCACCAGGCTGATGCGGGCGATCTGCTTGCGAATCTTGCCGATGCGCGAGGTGTCGGTGAGTTGACCGGTCGCCAATTTGAATCGCGAGTCGAGCGCGTCTTGCTTGGCGTTCTCCAACTCCTCCACCAATGCGGCGAGGTCGAGTTCGTTGAGTTCTTGCTGGCTCTTGCCGTACTTCTCCGCCATGATCAGATGCCCTCCTCACGATGGATGATGCGGCACTTGATCGGCAACTTCTGCGCCGCACGGCTGAGCGCCTGCGTGGCGACATCCGACGTCGGATACGACAACTCGAACAGAATGCGGCCGGGCTTCACGACCGCGACCCACAACTCGGGGTTGCCCTTGCCTGATCCCATGCGGGTTTCGGCCGGCTTCTTCGTCACCGACTTGTCGGGGAAGACGTTGATCCACACCTTGCCGCCGCGCTTGATGTGGCGCGTCATCGCAATACGAGCGGCTTCAATCTGACGCGAGGTCACCCAGCCGGGCTCGAGCGCCTGAATGCCGTAGTCACCGAAGGCGAGTTCGCGGGCACCCTTCGAGATGCCCTTCATGCGCCCGCGATGGTGCTTGCGGTGCTTCACTTTCTTTGGCTGCAGCATGGTCAGTCCTTCTTGAAGTGCGGGGTCTCGGAGGAATCCTGGATGCGACGCTCGATCTCGGCTTCCTCATCCATGAGGCGTTCGAGGCGCTCGTCGGCTTCACCCAACAGCGGGTTGTTCTCGTCATCGCCGCGCGGGCCAGCCGAGGTGATCACGCTGGCGCGTGGCGCCGCGGCACCGGCCGCAACCGTGTCGCCGGCAGCCATCTGCACTTCGAGCGAAGCACGATCAGCGGCCTGCGTCGAGTACGGCAGGATTTCACCCTTGTACAGCCAGACCTTCACGCCGACGCGGCCGGCGGAGGTGATTGCCTCGCGGAAGCCGTAGTCGATGTTGGCGCGCAAAGTGTGCAGCGGCACACGACCTTCGCGGTACCACTCACGGCGCGTCATTTCTGCCCCACCGAGGCGGCCCGAACACTGGATACGAATGCCCTGCACGCCGGACTTCTGTGCGTTCTGCACGGCACGCTTCATTGCCCGACGGAACGCGACACGATTGGCGAGCTGGTCGGCGACACCCTGGGCCACGAGTGCGGCGTCAAGCTCGCTCTCTTTGATCTCGTTGATGTTCAATTGAATCTTGTTGTTGCCGGTGAGGCGCGAGAGGTGCTCACGCAACTCGTTGGCCTTGGCGCCGGCTTTACCGATCACCACGCCCGGGCGGGCAGTGTGGATGTCGACGCGCAACTTGTCGAGCGTGCGCTCGATGTCGACGCGGCTGACGGCGGCGTCAGCGAGACGATCCATGAGGTAGCCACGAATCTTCCAGTCTTCGGTGACGTACTGGCGGTACTGCTTCTTGCCGGCGAACCACTTGCTCTTCCATTCGGTGGTGATGCCGAGGCGGAAGCCGTACGGATTGATCTTCTGACCCATTACTTGGTCTCCTCGTTGCTGGCGGTTTCCGCTGCGGCGTCTGACGCCGAATCGGTTGCCGACTCGGTCGCTGCGTCGCCCGTCGACTCGGCTGCCGCACGGGCTTTGCTCGCGGCAACACGGCGACGGCGGTCGGCCTTGTCGCTGCGGCCACTGGCGGCGGCAATTGCTTCGCGCGCCTGCTGCTCGTCGGCCGAATACGCCGCCACCACGACGGTGACGTGCGCGCCGCGACGCAGACGTGTGTTCGCGCGGCCGCGCGCGCGTGGACGGAAACGCTTGATCGTCGGCGACTCGTCGGCAAAGCAGGCCTTCACGTAGAGCGCTTCTTCCTCGAGCTGGTCGTTGTGCGTGGCGTTGGCGACCGCCGAGTTGAGCACCTTCGTCACGATCTTGGCTGCCTCGACGCTGTGCAGGCTGAGCACGGCGCGAGCCGACGGCACATCGAGACCGCGCACCTGATTGAGCACGGGGCGGAACTTCGACGCCGACATACGCACCCAGCGCAACTGCGCTTTCGAACCGGACTTCTCGCCGGCGACGCGGTGCGCTTCGTTCAGCTTCGGTCCGGTCACGACGTTGCTCCTGCAGCCGGCGCCGACGGTGCAGCCGGTGCACCTGGTGCCCCCGGTGTTTCCGCGCCAGCCATCTTCTCCTGGCTGGCGTGGGCCTTGAAGGTCCGGGTGTTGGCGAACTCGCCCAACTTGTGGCCGACCATCGATTCCGTCACATAGACGGGCACATGCTTGCGACCGTCGTGCACGGCGATGGTGTGACCAACCATGTCGGGGATGATCGTCGAACGGCGCGACCATGTCTTGATCGGCTTGCGATCGCCACTCTCGTTCATCGCGTCGAGCTTCTTCAGGAGATGCTCGTCCACGAACGGACCCTTCTTCAGACTGCGAGCCATGCGTTAACCACGTGCCTTTCCTGAACGACGACGACGCACGATGAACTGCTGCGACGCCTTGGACTTCTTGCGCGTACGGCGCTCGGGCTTGCCCCATGGCGACACCGCCGGGCGACCGCCCGAGGTCTTGCCTTCGCCACCACCAAGTGGGTGGTCGACGGGGTTCATGGCGACACCGCGCGACTGCGGGCGCACGCCCTTCCAGCGGTTGCGACCGGCCTTGCCGATCTTCACGAGTTCGTGTTCGGCGTTGCCGACTTCACCGATCGTGGCGCGACAGTCGATCGGCACGCGACGCATTTCGCTGCTCGGCATGCGCAACGTGGCGAAGTCGCCTTCCTTGGCCACGAGTTGCACGGAGACTCCGGCCGAACGGGCAATGCGACCGCCTTGGCCGGGGCGCATTTCCACGTTGTGCACCACGGTGCCGACCGGCACGTAGCGCAACGGCAACGCGTTGCCTGGCTTGATGTCGGCGCGCTGACCGCTCTCGACATGCTGTCCGACTTCGAGACCCTTCGGCGCCAAGATGTACGCCTTCGTGCCGTCGAGGTAGTGCAGCAACGCGATGCGACACGTGCGGTTGGGGTCGTACTCGACGGCCACCACCTTCGCGCGCACTTCATCCTTCGCGCGCTTCCAATCGATGATGCGGTACTGCTGCTTGTGTCCGCCACCCTTGTGGCGCGACGTGATGCGACCGGCGGAGTTGCGACCGCCGCGCTCAGGCTTGGAGGTAATGAGCGAGCGCTCGGGGCGGTGCTTGGTGATCTCCGAGAAGTCAGACGACGTCTGGAATCGGCGACCGCTGCTGGTGGGGCGACGTTTACGGATGGCCATGGTGATCTCTTAGTTCTCGAACAGCGGGATCTGTTGACCTGGGGCGAGCGTGACGATGGCCCGCTTGGATCCATCACGCACACCGACTCGATTCGTACCGCGGGTGATGCGGCGCTTGCCCGGACGGTTGAGGGTGTTCACCTTCACCACTTGCACGTTGAAGATGCGCTGCACGGCGTCGCGAATCTCCGGCTTGCTCGCCGACGGGTGCACTTCGAAGGTGTACACGCCGATGCTCGAGCCGGCGTAGCTCTTTTCCGACACCACGGGCCGGATGATCACGTCGCGCGGATCCTTCACTTGGCACCTCCGTCGGTCTTGGGCAGGCTGTTCTCCGCAAACACGACCCAGTCGTTGACGAGCACGTCGTAGGCGTTGAGTTCGCCCGTCACCACGACCTGCACATTGACCAGGTTTCGCAGGCTCTTCGCCTCGTTGCTGTTGGCCGACTTCACCACGACGAGCACATCCCCGCTCGTGCCGAGAGCGGCCAGGGCGGCTGCGCCGGCCTTGGCGTTCGGCTTGTCGAACGACCACGAGTCAACGACGATCAACTTGCCATCGCGGGCGCGATCCGAAAGGGCGGAACGCAGCGCCAGTTGCACCATCTTCTTTGGCGTGCGCTGGCCGTACTTGCGCGGCGTCGGGCCGAGGGTGACGGCGCCACCCACGAACTGCGGCGCGCGAATCGAACCTTGACGAGCGTTGCCGGTGCCCTTTTGGCTGAATGGCTTCTTGCCTCCACCGCTCACCTGGGCGCGGCCCTTGGTGCTTTGCGTGCCGGCGCGACGGTGCGCCAACTGCGCGACCACCACTTGGTGCATCACGGCCTTGTTCGGCGTGAGACCGAAGTAGTCGTCCGACAATTCGATGCTCGCGGCGTTCTTGCCGGCTTGATTCTTCATCGTGAGTTTGGCCATGGTTACTTGCCGCCCTTCACTGCGTTGCGCACGATCACGACGCCGCCATTGGGGCCAGGTACGGCACCCTTCACGAGCAACAGATTGCGCTCGGCGTCGGATTGCACGACTTCGAGATTGAGGATGGTGACTTGTTCGTGGCCGAGATGACCGGCCATCCGCATTCCGCGGAACACGCGACCGGGGAACGAACGCTGACCGATCGAGCCGGGAGCGCGGTGGTGCTTGTGGTTTCCGTGCGCGGCACCCTGACCGCGGAAGTTGTGCCGCTTCATACCACCGGCGAAGCCCTTACCGCGGCTGACGGCGGTGACGTCGACGATTTCGCCGGCCGCCAACTTGTCGACACCGATTTCTTGTCCGACTTCGAAACCGTCGACGGAGTCGAGACGAAGTTCCACCAAACGACGACCGGGCGCCACACCGTGTTTTGCGAAGTGTCCGGCGGCCGCCTTCGTGAGTTTCTTGGCGTCGCGCTGGCCGTACGTCACTTGCAACGCGCAATAGCCATCCGAATCCTTCGTCTTCACCTGCACGATGCGCGCAGGCTCGACGCGCAAGACGGTGACGGGCACGATGCGACGGTCGTCCGTCCACACCTGCGTCATGCCGACTTTTTCGCCGACGATCGCTTTCTGTGCCATGGTGAGCCTTGTTCCGTTTCGTTTTGTTTCGTTGTTCCGTAAATCTCGCGATGCTCGGTTTCCGCTTTCACGAAAAAGCCCCGCGCGGCCAAGCCGGCGGAGCCCCGAGATCGTTTTCGCTGTGAGGTACCTGACGAGTCAGGCGCACACAGACATCAATTGGGTTGCGAGGCGAGCCCCACACCGTCAACTGACGGTTGCATCGGGGCGAGAAACCCGTCCCAAACGCGGCTTGTGACGCTATCGGGGGTTCGCACAATCCCCTACCCGCGTCACCCCGTTATCCACAGGGCAATCCGTGGCGAAACGGGCTACTCGATGGGCTCCTCGCGAAGCGGGCCAGCCGCGCGATGCGCTACTCGCGCGGGCGCGCCACCAACGTGGCCGAAACCGTCACTCGTGCCTTGTCGCGCACCAACTCAACAGCAATCGTGTCGCCGGGGTTGCGGTCGCGGATCGCCGCGACGAGACCAGCCTGGCCGTTCACCGGTTCACCATCAACGGCCAGCACGATGTCGCCGATACGAATGTCCGCCTTCTCGGCCGGTGAACCCGGCTGCACCGTGGCGATGATCGAGCCGACGCC